>JAUYCD010000160.1 GCA_030692375.1 Candidatus Latescibacter sp.
CCGGTTGTTGGCCACGACCCGAAAACCGATAAAGAACTGACTCGTAAACCCTCCGAAGACGAACCTTTCAGCGCGCTTGCGTTCAAGGTTGCAACCGATGCCCATGTAGGAAAGATTGTGTTTTTCAGGGTATATTCAGGAAATTTGGAGAAAGGGAGCGCAGTACTCAACACGACTACCGGGAAAAAGGAACGTATCAGCCGTATTTTGCAAATGCATGCGAACAAACGTGAAGAGATGGACTACGCAACAACCGGCAACATTTTAGCGGCTGTCGGATTGAAGGACACGGGAACGGGTGATACAATCTGCGATATCAAACATCCGATCATCCTCGAGCGCATGGTATTCCCTGAGCCAGTTATTCATATCGCTGTTGAACCGAAGACAAAAGCGGATCAGGAACAGCTCGATCTTTCACTTGCCAAGCTGGCCGAAGAAGATCCCACATTCAAAGTAAAAATAAACCCGGAAACCGGACAGACGATTATTTCCGGTATGGGCGAGCTCCATCTCGATATACTCGTCGACAGGCTTCGCCGTGAATTCAAGGTGGATGCGAATGTCGGCAGACCCCAGGTCGTATACCGTGAAACGATAACCAGAGAGGTGGAATCGGTAGGTAAGTTTATCAAGCAGAGCGGCGGGCGAGGCCAGTACGGTCATGTTGTTATCAACCTGATCCCTGCGGGGAAAGGCACCGGCCTGGTTTTTGAAGACAAGACCGTCGGCGGCGTTATCCCGAGGGAATATATCAGCTCGTGCAGGAAGGGCGCTACAGATGCGATGAACTCCGGTGTTATTGCCGGCTATCCGCTTGTCGATGTTCGTGTAGAGTTAATCGATGGTTCGTATCATGAGGTTGATTCCTCCGATATGGCATTCCGTATTGCAACCAAGATGGCTGTCAGGGATGGAGTCAGCAAGGCCGGTCCTATCCTGCTTGAACCTATCATGCTGGTCGAGGTTGTGACACCCCAGCAGTATTCGGGCGATATTCTCGGTGATCTCACTATGAGACGGGGGAAAATCGACAAAATCGAGAACCGTCCCGATGCGCAGGTTATCAGGGGTCATGTTCCGCTTGCCGAAATGTTCGGTTATTCAACCCGGCTGCGCTCAATGAGCCAGGGAAGAGCTATTTACACCATGGAATTTGATTCGTATGCACCGGTTTCCGAAACGGTCGGTAAAGAGCTTGTCGCGAAATCCGGTGGATTCTATCAGCTTGTAAGTTAATGTATTTCGTGATCTTAAGATAATCATAAGGAGGATTTTCACATGGCGAAGGAGAAGTATCAGAGGAAGAAGCCGCATGTGAACGTAGGGACGATCGGACATGTGGATCACGGGAAGACGACGTTGACGAGCGGGATAACGAATGTGCAGGCGAAGCGCGGGATGGCGACTCATTTATTGTTTGATGATATTGACAAGGCGCCGGAGGAGAGGGAGCGTGGGATCACGATCGCGACAGCGCATGTAGAGTATGAGTCTGAGAAGCGTCACTATGCGCATGTTGACTGTCCGGGTCATGCCGACTACGTAAAGAACATGATCACGGGTGCTGCGCAGATGGACGGTGCGATTCTGGTAGTGAGTGCGGCGGACGGCCCGATGCCGCAGACGCGTGAGCACATACTGTTGGCCCGCCAGGTGGGAGTGCCGCGGATTATCGTATTTATGAGCAAGGTAGACATGGTGGATGATCCTGAGCTGATCGAGCTGGTGGAGCTTGAGGTACGGGAGTTGTTGACGAAGTACGAGTATCCCGGGGACGAGATACCGATCATCAAGGGGTCGGCGCTGAAGGCGATGAATTGGGACGGGGAGGATCTTAAGAATCCTGATATCACGTGTATATACGAGCTTTTGGATGCGCTGGACAGTTACATACCGGTGCCCGAGCGGTCGCTGGACAAGCCGTTTTTGATGCCGGTGGAGGATGTGTTCTCGATTACGGGACGGGGGACGGTGGCGACGGGGAGGATCGAGCAGGGCAGGGTGAAGGTGGGCGGGCAGTTGGAGTTAGTGGGGATTCGCGAGACGATCGGGACGGTGTGTACGGGAGTGGAGATGTTCCGGAAGATACTGGACGAGGGTCAGGCGGGCGACAATGTCGGTCTATTGCTTCGCGGTATCGACAAGGAACGAGTTGAGCGCGGGATGGTGGTTGCGGCGCCGGGTTCGGTGACCCCGCATACGAAGTTCAAGGGTCAGGTGTACGTACTGACGAAGGAGGAAGGCGGCCGTCACACGCCGTTTTTCACCGGATACCGTCCACAGTTTTACTTCCGGACGACAGATGTGACCGGTGTGCTGCATCTGCCGGAAGGCATTGAGATGGTGATGCCCGGTGACAATATTGAGATTTCAGGGGAACTCATCACACCGATTGCGATGAACGAGGGGCTTCGCTTCGCTATCCGCGAGGGAGGACGCACCATCGGCGCCGGCGTGGTGGCTCAAATTGTTGAATAACAGGAGATAATTCAGTGGCAGGTCAAAAGATAAGAATCAAACTCAAGGCTTACGATCATGCTTCACTCGATCATTCGAGTGATGAGATTGTAAGGACAGCAAAAAGAACCGGAGCGAGAATATCCGGCCCAGTGCCCCTGCCGACAAGGCGGACGGTCTATACCGTTCTTCGAAGCCCTTTTATTGATAAAAAATCAAGAGAACAGTTCGAGAGAAGGGTTCATAAACGGCTGATCGACATTTATGATTCGAATCCGCAGACTGTTGATTCGCTTATGAAGCTCGACCTGCCGGCCGGAGTTGATATCGAGATTCAGGTGTGACGTTCATTTACGAAGCACGGCTTGCGACAACAGCGGAACTGCTTACCGTAAGCCGGGAATCGTAAATCATACAATGTAAGGAAAAGAAATGATAGGACTTATTGGCAGAAAAATCGGGATGACTCAGATTTACAACGATACTGGAGAGGTATGTCCGGCTACAGCTCTTGAGGTCGGTCCCTGTCCGATTGTCCAAGTAAAGAAATCTGACGGGAAAGACGGGTACAATGCCATAAAGCTCGGGTTCTGGGAGTCCGAAAAGATTTCAAAGCCGCTGAAGGGAATCGTATCGAAGGTGGGAATACCCGGCCAGAAGGTCATGGGCGAGTTTCAAATTGACGAGACAGGTAACTTTGAGGCGGGAGCTGTCCTGAAGGCTGATGTTTTCCAGGTCGGTGATAAGGTTTCGATCAAAGGGAAGATTAAAGGACGTGGTTTTGCCGGTGTCGTCAAACGTCATGGTTTCCATGGCGGTGATGCCACGCACGGAT
>JAUYCD010000161.1 GCA_030692375.1 Candidatus Latescibacter sp.
CGCCCCCCCTGCGGTGACCGCTGATAAATCGGGAATATATGTCGCCCATCCCGAAGGGGAAGTTGTTATCCGCTTATCCCCGCAGGGTGATATTATCTGGATGAACGAAGCGGGAGACCTGATAGGGGACCGGGACGGGGATGGGAAAAGCTTTGTCTACGGCATCGGCGCCGACAAGTTCGGGATTTCTTATGTGAATACCACAGGAACTTCCGCGCGATGCGGGGTACTGGGGCCGGATGGCCGCGGGCTGTTCCGGGTGATCCCGGGTCAGCTTCCCGGGCTGCGTGTCAGCTCGGTTGTCCCGATGATCGAGGGGAAAGAGAGCGACGGCCTCTATTTTGTTACACGGGGAGGCGATGTCCCCTATGTTTTCCATGTGCCGTTCACTGTTCGAACCGGCACGATTGTGGAAAAGGAGTAGCAAAGAAGTCTTAACCATGATTCATAGGATTTTAGGATTACTATGATAAATGATCCGGCAAAAAATATTAAAAAGCTCTCTAAATTGACGAAAACCTCACCCGGCCTTCGGCCACCCTCTCCGAATTTGGAGAGGGTAAAAACATAGCCAGCAATGAGTTACCCCCTCTCCTGACTAGGAGAGGGGGACAGGGGGTGAGGTTTAAAACACCAGAAAACAATGTAAAAATTACTTTTGCCGGATCATCTTTATAAATAGATAAAAAAAATCATACAAATCTTGGTTCAGACAATTTTTCAAAATTCATGACAAAACGGGCTTCTGCCCGGAGTGAGGACTGTATGCGCGGCTGTCATCGTTCAATAACTTCCTGTGCTTTCGCATGGTGTATGTACCTGATTCTATTTACCCCCTGTTTCGGAGATGATGTGGTCATTGTACAAAATCAAAAGTCCGGTGCAGTTATATCCGTTCCCGCAGATGCATCGAAGCAGGCGCTCGATGCGGCGAAATCCCTTACGGATTACATCGAAAAAAGCACCGGCGTAAAACTTGCGGTTGGCAGCGACATCAGGGATGAGAAAAATGTGGTGATTCATGTGGGGAATGATCGCTACGTTCAAAATCTCAGGCTCGATTTAAAAAATCTTGATGCCGACGGATTTGTGATCGGGTTTCCCGATCCAAAGAATATTGTGATTGCCGGACCCACAGACTGGGGAACCGAATTCGGGGTATACGACTTTCTCGAGCGGTATGTGGGGGTGCGCTGGCTGATGCCGGGAGAGGACGGCGAGGATGTTCCCCAGCATCAGACGCTCAGAATTCCGATGCGTGATATCCGCGAAGAACCGGCCTTTTTCTCACGCCAGTTGAGCTCGCCCAACGGCCCGGGATTTGTCCGGAGGAACCGTCTTCACAGCCGGGTAGATTTTCACCACAACCTCCTCAGGCTTTTCCCGGCGAGCAAATACGGGAAAACACACCCGGAGTTTTTCCCCATCTGGGATGGAAAACGGTACATTCCGCCCACTGACGACGATTGGCGCTGGGAGCCGTGTTTCTCGGCGGACGGGATTGTCGAGGAAGCGGTCAAAAACATCAAAGCCTATTTCAAAGCCAACCCGAACGCCACCTCGTATTCTCTCGGGATGAATGACTCCGACCATTTCTGCCAGTGCGAGAAGTGCCTGGCCAAAGAAGATAAAGCGAAGAATTTCCTTGGATACCGGAATTACTCAGACATTTATTTCGAATGGGCAAACAAGGTGGTTAAAGAAGTCCTGAAGGATTACCCGGACAAATGGTTCGGAACCCTGGCCTACTGGAACCTCGCCCAGCCCCCGAAAAAGGTGAAGGTACATCCCCGGATCATTCCCTACATGACCTATGACCGGATGGGCTGGATCGATCCGGGTCTTAAGGCCGAAGGTCATCGTATTACCGAGTGGTGGAAATCCATGAGTCCCACCCTCGGATGGTATGATTACATCTATGGGTCGCCATACCTGCTCCCCCGGGTCTATTTTCACCAGATGGGAGAGTATTTACAGTATGGGTATGAGGCCGGAGTCCGGGTGTCGTACGCGGAAATCTACTATAACTGGGGCGAGGGACCGAAAGAGTATCTGCATTTGAAACTGCTCTGGAATCCGCGCCTCGACATCGATGCCACCCTCCGCGAGTGGTATGAGCGGGCGGTGGGAAAAGACGCCGCCCCGGAGCTTGCGGCTTACTATTCATTCTGGGAAAAATTCTGGACCGAACGGATACAACAATCTTCCTGGTACAGCAGGGAAGGCCAGTTCATGCGCTTTACCATGCCCGGATATTTGGACATTGTAACAAAAGCGGATATTGCCAAAAGCCGGAAATGGCTGGAAAATGCCGTGGCGAAAGCCCGCACCGCAAAACAGAAGAAACGCGCCGGCCTCCTGCTCCGTGCTTTCGAGTACTATGAAGCGTCCGCTTACAGCTTTCTCGATGAATGGAAAGCATTCAACTCGTATCCGAAATCCCCAAAGGAAGCGCTGGGCCTCCTGAACAGCGTGGAAGAGTATGTTTCCATGAAGGAAAAACGATTCAGGCTGGTTGATACATTTAAAAAAGATCCGGTATTGAATCATCCCATAGAACCGACGAGATATCGCCCTCTTATGGGAGACCTGTTTGGCTGCTACCCCCTGTGGGCAGCGTATGAATGGGCGGGGAAAAATGATGGAGCGGTGAGAAAGAAAATCAGCGAAATGGTTTCTTCGAAAGAAAATGCAGTCTCCGGCCATGCGAAATTGCTAACCGATGTGCTCAACGGAGGGGCTAAACCGATCTCAGCGAATGCATCGTTTGAAAAATCATCGGAAGGCTGGGAAATTACTTCCAAGGGCGGAAATGTATCCTGGACCGCTGCCGCCGGCCATACTCAAAACGGCTCGCTTCTTGTAACAGGGATCGGAACCTGTGTACTCGAGCAAAAAGCGCCGATCCCCGGACATGGAACTTATACATGCCTGGCGTTTGTGAAAACTGAAGGAGAACCGGATCGTAAAGGGAGAATCGAGCTGACCCTTTCGCTGGACTCCGGGACCGTAACCAACACTCCCTGGGCTGCCTTGCAAGGCTGGCACAGCACTTCAGTGAAACCGCAGGCAGGCGCCTGGATACCAGCGGCTACAACGGTTGAGACAAAAGGTCTTTCCGGTGAGGAAGCGGCTTTATGGGACCCGGATTCCAGCCAGAGCAGCTTAAGAAAAACAGGTCAGTCGGGTGAACTGCCAGGGTACCTGATTATCAGGCTGACATTGAAGGATTTCGATAAAAACAGCCGGGTGTATATAGATGATGTCGGGCTGTATCGTCAGGAGTGAGTAGACGTTTTAAAAGGATTGTGAAAAAGTCACCCTATTGATTAAATTGATAATATAGATCCCGAAACGAGTTCAGAATGACCGGTGCTCCGTGTCATGCCGAACTTGTTGCCGCTTCGCGGGAACGATAAAACCGTTTCGGCATCTAAGGGGGCGCAATGGCCGAAGGGGAGAAAATAAATGATTCCCCGCCCGATCCGAAAAGAAGAAAATTCGGGCAGCTGGCTCTTTCCGGCATTCTGGGAGGATATTTACCTTTCACAGATACTGCCCTGGGTGCTGAGAAAAACGCAGGGAGCGGAATGGTGTCAATAGCGCCGGGAATAAAGCTGGCCGAGATTGTAAACGGCATGCCCGACGACAATCAGTTTCTTTTCCTGAAACAGTTGGGGGTAGAATACATCGAAGCATGGATCCCGGGAGCCGTTGTCACGCTCGACGATATCATGGCGCTGCGCCGCAAGGTCGAGTCGGCCGGAATGCGCCTGTTCAGCACCGACATCCTCGACGCCTACAATTCGGATAAAATCCACCTGGGTCTCCCGGGCCGTGACGAAAAAATCAGCCAGTTCAACGATTTTATCCGGAACCTGGGAAAAGCCGGATTGCATACCACCACCTACGCCTGGTCGAGCGGCAGTGTATATTTGACCGGGTATGCCGACTCTAGGGGCTGCAGGACACGGGCTTTCGATCAGGATGAGGCAAAAAAGAAGCCGCTCGCGTATGGCCGTGAATACGAGGACGAAGAATTATGGGACAACTACGCCTATTTTATCAGGAAAGTCCTTCCTGTGGCGGAAGAGGCCGGTGTAAGGCTGGCCCTGCACCCCTGCGATCCGCCGGTATCGCTCTGTGGAGTGCCCCAGATTTTCCGTGATAATGCATCTTACCGCCGGGCGCTGCGGATTGCAGGATACAGTAAATACTCCGGGATAAGCTTTTGTGTCGGCACCTGGGCGGAGATGCTCGGACCGGACGAAAAAGGGGAGGATATCCTCGGCGCCATCAGTGAATTCGGGAAAACCGGTAACATATTTACCGTTCACTTCCGGAATGTCAGCTCCCCGCTTCCGCGGTTCCACGAGACCTTCGCGGACAACGGATATGTGGATATGTATCAGGTTATGAAGGCGTTCCGTGAGGTAAATTTCAATGGAACGATGGTGCCTGATCATGTCCCCGCTTTCCAGGATGAGAAAAGGATGGGACATCTCGGAGTCAGCGGGAATGCTTATACCATCGGGTATATGCGCGCGCTTTTGGAAAGGGTGAATGCAGAGGCCAAATAAAACCGGCAGGTAAAAAAACGTTCGCAGGAAGCGGACGTTTTCATTTTTTAAGCGTCAGTTTCTGCATTTTTGTACCTCCTGTATGTTTTGTTTTCATTTGCTTTCTATCCGCTTTCTGATTAGACGTGATCGGTATGGCAAAATATTTCAAATTTTTCAACGCCGCGATAAACGTCATCCATTCTTTTATCCTGTCTTGACATTATTCTCCCGCCGCAGTATACTCTGAACCATGCCTCCGCCAGGCTATATTGTCAATAATTACTTTCCTGCTGACCTATTCGGATTATCCGGTTAGGTCATTTGGTAAGTATTTTTGAAAATATTGTATTGTGATTGAACATTTAGATCCTGAAACGAGTTCAGGATGACACGTGTCATGCCGAACTTGTTTCGGCATCTACATATACGTACACGAACCTTATCTAGTGACATACCTGGATAGGATTATCTTTTTGTTGGAGAACTTGTATGAAAAACAGCATCGCCGAAATACCCCGTGAGATTCTCGAAACTCTCATCGATATCCGTCATGTATTACATCGTTACCCCGAAACTGCTCATAAAGAATTTAAAACAGCCGAAACTATCGAAACCTTCCTCGACGGTATCGGAGTGCGCCATTCCCGTTGCGCCGAAACCGGGGTGGTGGCGCTTGTCGGAAAGGAAGGCGGCCGTACCGCAGCTTTGCGCGCCGATACAGATGCGATCGAGGTGCAGGATATTTCCGGGCTTCCGTATACATCGGTAAACAAGGGAGTCTCGCACGCCTGCGGCCATGACGGGCATATAACGATTCTTCTCGGAACCGCCTGGGCGCTGAAACAGATTGAATCCGCTCTGCCGGGAGTAGTGAAACTCATTTTTCAGCCTGCCGAAGAGAGCGGAACCGGCGCTGCAAGAATGATCCGGGATGGGGCGCTTTCATCACCGGTTCCCGATGCGATTTTCGCGTTGCATGGCTGGCCCGGTATTCCGCTGGGCAGGATCGGCTGCCGCTCCGGGCCGGTCATGGCGGCAGTGGACAGTTTCAGGATCACTGTAAAAGGCAGCGGAACCCACGGCGCCATGCCTCATACCGGAGTGGATCCCATCACCATCGCCGCCCGGATTATCGAGGGTATTCAACTGGTCCGGTCGAGAATGATCGATCCGCTCATCCCCTTTGTCGTATCCGTGGGGTCTATCCACGGGGGTTTTTCGGTAAATGTCATACCCGACGAGGTTGTCATGGGCGGGACTATCCGCACTCTGGAGCGTGAAACGCGCGCAGAAATCATCGGCCACCTTGAACGCATGGCCCGGTCGACTGCTCAGGCTTCAGGCGGGAAAGCGTTTTTCGAGATAACCGAATCCTTTCCGCCGAACATCAATGACGACCGTGCGATTGACCTGGTGCGGGATGCTGTACGTGAAACGCTGGGCCCGGAGAATATTGTGGAGATGAAGACACCAACCATGGGCGGAGAAGACTTTTCCTTTTTCCTGGAAAAAATTCCCGGGGCTTATTTCAAGCTGGGGGTAGGCGACCGCTTCCCTCTTCACAACCCGGCATTCGATTTCGATGACCGGGCGATCCCGGTCGGTATCGGGGTCATGACGGGAGTGGCGGTACGATTTCTGGAACGGGGATTTTGAAAAGACGGAATCCAGAAGACAGAATACAGAAGAAAAGATTAAACGGGTATGTCATTAAGTGAGCAAAGGTGATCTTCCGAAAGGTTAATCCCCCCTGCCCCCCTTACTAACCCGGATTATTCATAAAGTTAAATAGGTATTATCTCAACTTATTTTTAAACAAACACTTAAGCCTACTTTTTTGAAGGCAGCCCCCTAAATCCCCCAAAGGGGGACTTGGTATGGTAAAGATAATAACATGTAAGTTCA
>JAUYCD010000162.1 GCA_030692375.1 Candidatus Latescibacter sp.
TCCAAGTGAGTGTCAACATTGTTGAAAACTGCCCTATCGTTTTCAATATGTTAATACTCACGGCATTTCCACAGCTTCTTGCCACTTCCTTTAATACCCTCCTTGTCTCTCCTATCTTTTCATATTATTTTTGACAGTACCCATTTCAGATTTCAGAATTCATACTTCAGATTTCGCTCTTAGAACCGGCGGAATCGTTTCACAGGTTACCTCTCCCCTGATACCTACAGTATGTATCTCCACCGGCATATCAGGGACTGTTTCATCACGGGCGCTGATGACCGCCCTGGCAATACCGCCGCAGCAGGGAACTTCCATCCTTAGCACAGTAATGCTCGAGGGCTCTGCCGCCATAAAAATATTCCTGAGTTTTTCCCGGTAAAAGGAAATATCATCGAGCTTTGGACAGCCTACCAAAACCACCCGGTCACAGAGAAAGCGCCGGTGAAAATCCGGAAGAGCATAGGGGACACAATCCGCGGAGATCAGTATGTCCGCTCCCTTCAGGAACGGCGCATGTGCCGGAACTAGATTGAGCTGCACCGGCCAGGTAGTGAGCTGGGATTCCATGCGCCCGGTGTAAAACGGTTCTTTCACCGCGGCATCATCCTTTCGGAACGAACGCATGGCGCTTCCAGGGCATCCGCATTCAAGAGGAACCGACACCGGCTTTTCTTCAGGGTGCTTGCCGGACAGATGTTCGTGCACCGCCTGCTCATCGAACGGCTTTACATCACGCTCCCCGATGGTAATCGCCCCGAGCGGGCAATCCCCGATACAGGCGCCGAGGCCGTCGCAGTATACCTCGCTTACCAGCTTTGCTTTTCCGTCGATAATTTGTAACGCCCCTTCCGCGCATTTGTTCGCACATAGTCCGCAGCCATTGCAGAGTTCTTCATCAATGGTGATTATTTTTCTGATCATGAACAGTTCACTCCCTTCTTCGATTTTTCTACCGCATCCTTGAGCAGTGTATTTGTCATGTATTCACGCACACGATCGTTTACATGTATCAGAAGATCGCCGAATATGCAATTGTTTCCGCAGACTTGCGCTTCCAGGAGGCACATATCATGTTCCATGCTTCCCTCAAACAGCTCGTAAATATCGCGGAGGGTGATTGCGCCGGAATCCTTTCCCAGAATAAACCCCCCTCGCGGCCCACGGATCGATTTTACCAGTCCGGCTTTAGAAAGCCGCTGAAGCACCTTTGCCAGGTGTGCTTCCGAGGCGCGAAGAGCTGAGGCAATCTCGGCATTTGTTACGAAGCCCGTCTCACGCACAGCAATATAAATCATCGCATGAAACGCCAGTACGGCAGCTTCCGACATTTTCAGGACACCGGACATATTTTTACTCCTTATTGGTATAACGGTACTATAATACCATTATTTGGGCGATTTGTCAAGGAAAATATACAAATGGAAAATATTTTTTACCCGATTTATGATTAACAATCGCCTTAAACTCACCCCCTGACCCCCTCTCTATGCTATAGAGGGGGAAATCCCTCTGCTACTCATTAACATGTTTGTATAAAAAAATAGTCCACACTTGGAATGCACCCCTCTCTTTTCAAGAGAGGGGATCAAGGGGTGAGTTTAATATATTGTGAGACAATCAATTCGTGTCTATTTCAAACATTTATATACATAATTCAGGCTACAAAATTTATTCTCGAAAACAATTGACCCCGCCCATTCGCAACTCTATGTTATGTATACAGCAGGCAAACATTTCACAAACCAGAATCCGGGAAAAGGAGGTAGCGATGAAAAGAATACCATTTTTTATCCTGATCGCGGGGTTTTTCATGCCTGCGGTCCTGACGCAGGCGGCGGAAAAATCTCCGGTAAAACTCACCGTGCTCAACAGTATGGAGCGAATCAGCCAGAACGATGCCCCGTTTGGAGAATCCCAGGCGCAGATAAAGGCGGCGCGAAACGAAGTGGAATCCTTCCAGGTGGTGGTCAATGCCCCGAATGAAACCATACAGGTTATCAAAGCGGAAATGTCTGATCTGGCCGGAAAGGGCGGGACAATCGGGAAAGAGTATATCGCCCTTTTCCGTGAGGAATTTGTACGGGTGAGAAGATCTTCTCCGCGCGCCGAATACCCTCCGGGGCTGTATCCGGACCCCCTTGTGCCGTTCATCAATACCCTGACCGGGCAGCAGATCGAGCCGAGGGGCCAGTTCCAGGAAAAATGGGGCGCTCCGGTAGTCACCAAAGGATTTGAGATGTATGCGGCGCCCTTTACGGTCTGGAAAGATCAGAACCAGCCTCTCTGGGTGGATGTATCCATCCCCCGGAATGCCGCCGCAGGAGTGTACTCGGGAACATTCACGCTTACCCTGCGAAATGATGTCTCCGCGACAGTGCCGGTGACTGTTACCGTCTGGGATTTCACCCTGCCCGACGGTCCCTCGCATCGGAATCATTTCGGCGGGGTGCAGAATGCCGCACGGTTCTTCGGAGCGGAGCAGAATTCAGACAGATACAGGGAAATCGAGATGCGCTACTGCCGGATGATGGCGGACCACCGCATCAATCCTCCCCTTCCCCGCAGCCTCATGCCGGAGGTGAACGATGACGGCTCCCTGAAGATAACTCCTGAGCGTCATCAGGCTCTGAAAAAGTTTATCGAGGACATGCATGTCTCCGATTTTGAGATTCCGCGCGCCCCAATCAAGGATGCGGTCGGCGCAAACCGGGATAAAGCTTTACGGTACTACAGAGATTATTACCGGTATGTGAAAGAAAACGGGTGGGAAAAGTGGGCGTACCTCTACATGCTCGATGAGCCGAATTTGAAGGAAAACTACGAGGAAGTGTTGGCGCTTGGCGCCCTGGTACATCAGGCGGCGCCGGAGATGAGGTGCCTGGTGGTGGAACAGCCCTACCAGCAGGATCCCTCCTGGCCGGGCATCGATCCGGCAGTGGATATCTGGTGCCCGCTTTTCTCTTTCATCGACCGTGATTCCATCGATGCGAAGCTGGCTCACGGCGATGAGGTCTGGTCATACACTGCCCTGGCTCAACGGTCGCCCCGGTACCATCCGCACTATGAAGAGGTGAAAAATTACGATCCGCCTTACTGGCACATCGAACACCCCCTCGCCGCGTACCGAATACCGACCTGGATCAACTGGCAGTACAAGATCACCGGCCTTCTCTACTGGTCTACAGTCACAACGGTGATCGAGCCGTGGCTGAATCCCGCCCTGTCCCATTACGGTACTCATTGCAACGGCGAAGGGTATTTGATCTATCCGGGAGCGCCTTGCGGCATTGACGGCCCCATATCCTGCATGCGCCTGAAGAACCTGCGCGACGGTATGGAAGATTACGAGTATTTCGCCCTCCTGGAGAAGATGGCAGGTAGGGAAGCGGTAACGAAAATCGTTTCCACAGTGGCGCCGAACTGGTGGGATTGCGCCAAAGACCCAAAAGCATTCCTCGCAGCCCGCGAAAAGATTGCAGGAGAAATTTTGAAATTGAAAAGATGAAATCTTCGGGGATGTATTCGTCTTTTCTGAAAAGCACATATCGGGATTCCGAATAGATGCCGAAACAAGTTCGGCATGACATCGGCTTCAATGTCACCCTGAACTCGTTTCAGGGTCTAAAAAAAAGGGCAGGAAAAAAACCTGCCCTTGTAAAAAAACCATTTTTTTCGCAGCTTTTATTGCCCCATAGCTTTCTGCATCGCCGCTTTCTGCGTGTCAGTCAGGAGTTCGGTTATGTTCTGTGTGGACGATTGATCCGCAGCGAGAGCTTTGATCTGGTCCACCTGTTTCTGGGTAAGCGGAGCTTTTGCGTTTTCAAGGATGACCAACTGCATAAGGGCGCGGGGTCTTTCCGGTCCGCCATTTCTTCCCGGTCTCGTTCCCAACGCCTTTTTCAGCGCTTCCGTCTGTTTTTCATCAAAAAGAGTGGCCAGCGCCTGGAACCCACCACCGCCTTGGGTGAATTGGAATTCCTTGAGCTTTTTCGCCTGGTCATCGGTCAAAGGAACACTGGCGGCTTTCAGAATTCCGGCGATGCTGACCGGCTTGTCTCCGGTTTGCTGCGCTAATACACTTCCTGCGGCCCAAAGGGCAAAGAACACCCCAGCGACCATAATTGCGATAATTTTCGGGGTTCTCATACTCACTCCTTGTTAAGGTTTCCCCCTTAATTTTTTCGACCTACCCCATCGACAATATAGCTACAAATAAAACCCGGAAAATATTTTTTTCCGGGTTTTTGTAAAAAAAGAATAAAAAAAAAATTCTTTACTTAAGCAGGGTCATTTTCATGGTTTTCGAAGCATTATCGGATTTGACCGTATAGAAATACATCCCTGCAGACTGACGTGAAGCATTCCAGGTCACCGTATGAGCGCCGGCATTCATTGTCGAATTGATCAATGTTTCCACTTTCTGGCCGGAAACATTAAATATCTCGACTGTAACTTTGCCTGCCCTGGCCAGGGTGAAATTAATAGTGGTTGAGGGATTGAACGGATTCGGAGTGTTCTGGCTCACCGTGAAAGCACTGGGTGCAGCCTCTTCAACGCCGGTCTGCTGGCTGATAACTCCTTTTATGGAATCATGTCCTATGAACATGAAACCGGGGACCTGGATCGCGTTCCCGGAGTCGCCGGGAAGTTTCGGAACGGAACCCTGGTTATCCGTATACATTCCGTCAAAGGGGGAGCCGTAATCGACATAATTCACATAGTACTTCCGGGAAGCCGTCTCGCCTGCGTAAGCCAGATTGGCGATGCCGGTGCCGTCCGGCCCCTCGAGACCGAAGGAAACCGCCCCGAGGTCATAGACAGCGCCGACTACGAAATTATTGGCATCGGCCTGGAAAGAGGTGGTGAAGGGAGGCGTCTTGTAGTCATTGCATACCCATTTTAAAAGAGCGGTCGGGTCGAAATTATGATCATATATCAGATCTCCGTTCTGGTTGTGAAAAACCACCAGATCCTTTTCATTTTCAGCCAGAGGGTTGACCATCTGGTTGAGACAGGAGGCGTGGCTGCCAAGTAACATATTCCCGTCCCGAGTGAGAGCCAATCCGTTCGGGCCGCCGTTTAGGAAGCCTCCGGCTTTAAAATCATCCGGGCGGCACCACCAGCTTGCCAGATCGAATTTTTTTACAGTCGATCCGTCTAACACATCAAAAAGATAAAGCTCGGCTTCAGGCAGATTATTATTATATGCATGGTAGTTGTTGTTAGCCCAATACACATAGGTGCCATCCGCGGCGGGACCGGCGAAATCATCCCAGGGGCGGCCTATACCTGCGAACCCGTTAGTTCCCCAGGCGATATCGACGGTAGCGTTACCGTTGGGAACCCATTTCATCTTCCAGACGCCCTTTTGACTCCCTATAGTA
>JAUYCD010000163.1 GCA_030692375.1 Candidatus Latescibacter sp.
TTGGGGGATTTAGGGGGCTGTAGTTTTGAGGTTTACAGAAAGATAATTATTTTTTATGAATAATCCGGGTTAGTAGTCAGGAAACGAAAAATCATGGAATCTTAAAGAATCAGGGAGGTAGCCGTGCTTTGGAGTAAGGCACAGACTTTCAAAGAAGAGCCTTTTTACAACGAGGCTGAATTGGAAAATGCTATCTGCGAGGCAGCGCTGGTTCTTTTCGGACCCTCGCGAATCTATTTAAATATTAAAAAGAAGGTAGGCGCTAAGGGGAAGACCCGAAATGTTCCAGATGGGTTCTTGCTTGACCTTGCCAGCGCAAAACAGCCGAGATTATTTGTTGTAGAAGTAGAACTCGCCCAGCACGATCCATTAAAACACGTTGCTATTCAGATACTTGAGTTCTCACTTTCATTTGAGACAAGCCCTCAAACAGTTAAGTCGGCTATCAAAGAAGCAATGCTGCGCGAACCTGCGGCGGTTTCCCTCTGTCAGAACTACATTTCAAGAAATGGTTTCGAAAATATCGATTTTCTTCTGGAACAGATTATCTACAGCAAGGACAGTTTCAATGCATTAGTTATTATTGACGAACTTCCAGATGAACTTGAAAAGGTTCTTATCAGCCGATTTAAATTTCCTGTGGAAATTCTCACATTCGCCCGATATCGTAACGCCTCGGGAGAGAGAATCTACAAGTTCGAACCATTCTTGGAAGATATAACATCTATTGTTTCAATAGATGATCAAATTTCCCAAGAGACCGTTGTTGATATCGCAGAGTTGGATACGATTGTTGTGCCTGCAAGAGAGGATGGTTTCCAAGAAACCTTCCTGGGGGAAAAACGATGGTACTCAATTCGTATACACTCAAGCATGCTTAAGAAGATTAAATATATCGCTGCTTATCGTACCGCGCCCGAGTCATCAATCACCCACATAGCTGAAGTTGAATCGATCGAACAATGGCAAGATACTAACAAGTATGTTCTCAACTTTGCCGCGCCAGCTCAACCTATCAGACCGATCCATTTGGTGCCGAAGGGCAGGGTCAAAGCACCACAGGCACCACGATATACAACAAGAGTTCTATTGATGAAAGCCAAGAACCTTGATGAAGCATTTTGACAGCCAACAGCCGGTTGTACCTGACGGCTAACAGGAAATGCAAGGTTAAACAGAGGCCGTTAGATTATCAATGTAAAACACGTTGTATGTGCTTCGATTAAGAGAAGCCACATACAAAATACGAGGACATACTTATTCGTCGAGTCTGGTATTATAAAAGTCAGTAGGTAAAGCCGGATTGGATCAGTGTGACTGCATGAAAATCGATTATATCGGCGGTTATTCCACATTGCAATGATCACTTCAAGCGGACAAGCGACATTCAAGAAAACCGATATTGTGATATTTTGTGCCCAAAAAAACACAGCGCCGAACGACAGAATTTGTGTAAATGACATTCGAAGAAAGATATTGTAAATGGATGAGCATAAAAACACCTCCCACATCATCCTCTATCAGACCGAAGATAGGAAAACCCGGCTGGAAGTGCGGCTGGAAGACGAAACGGTATGGCTAACGCAGAAGATGATGGCGGAGTTGTTTCAGAAAGATGTACGCACCATTAACGAACACATCCAGAATGTATATGATGAAAATGAATTGACCTCCGAGGCAACTATCCGGAATTTCCGGATAGTTCAAATAGAATGGGATGCACCACAATATAAAAATGAGTCAGGAGGATTTTATTCATGAAAATAAGGATTATTTTAGAACCGAGCGAGGATGGAGGATTCACCGCAATTGTTCCTTCTCTTCCCGGATGTATCAGTGAGGGGGAAACGAAAGAGGAGGCTTTGGCGAATATTTGAGAGGCAATAGAATTGTATACGGATTTATGAAATTGACAGTGCCTGCTCATCGACCCGTCAAACGCTCCACGTTGGCGCATATTCTCAAACATGCTCAGATTTCTGTTGAAGAGTTTATTTTCTTACTTTGAGATGGCTGGCTATCGGAAGAGGCAACGTGTAAAGGAAACTTACAAGTTCAAATGGAAGGCTACCAAAGCGCTGGCGGATGACGAGGAGTTTAAGCGGATCGAGGAGGCGGTGAAGAAACTCCCGAAGAAGTGAGAAGCAACTCAAAGACCTGTTCGCGAAGAGCAGCCACAGTGAGCGGCCCCGTCAATGAACCTGGTCGTTGGAACCAAAGAACTTGACATGAAAGGATTAATATCATGGATGATTTCGACGAAATAGACGCCCGAATCGCCAGGGCCTTTGGAACAGAAGAAGCGCCTGAAGTTACGGAAGAGAATTTACTCAAGTACCGTGAGTATATCCTGGATCATTTTGACAAAAAGACGATTCTCACCGGACGAGAGGACTTTCTTTGGGAGGAGTTTTACGTTCTTGGTCCGGGTGATCCTGCAGAGTATAAGAAACTGAAGAAAACGCGCCCATCATATACTGACGAATATGAATTGATCGATATAGTGAAAGGCCGGGTGGAGAGAAACGATTTGGTCGCCTTGGTGAAACGTCTGTCGGATAAGAAAATTTTTGAGATTGAGCTATACTGGTTGACAACGAAAGAGAAGAAAACGAAAGACTTTCAACTGCTCGATGATTATGCCACGTGGCAGGTGAACTGGTAATATTATAGGAGAAAATCCATGACCAGAATGATTTTTGCATACCTTAAAATCTTGAGTATCCTGCTTTTCCTCGGTTTACCGAGTTTATCTTTTGCCGAAAACACGGTGCTGGTATTTATCGTGGACGGCCTTCAGGGCGATGCAGCGAAGGTCGCGGCAGCCAATGGCGCACAGAATTTGAAATTCCTCATGGACAACGGGGTTTGGGTCGAAGAAACCTATTGTACAAGCCCGGCGCCGCGCATGGCTCTGCCCGATGGCTCCCTGCCCTGGGGAACAACTACTTCTTCGAATGTCTCGATGCATACGGGAACGCATGTTTTTGAATCACGGCAGATGGATGATATTTTCCTTTCCGCACGGCAGGCGAAAATCAAATCCGTATTTGCCGGCGGCGCGGGTAATTATAAAGAATTCACCACGCCCGATTTTACCAATTTCGGCAACCTGTCCGATTCGGTTGTCGTGCAGCATGGCATCGATCATTTTAAAAAGGACGGCGTCCGGCTCATAAGGCTGCATCTCCAGCAGATCAGGGATAGCTGGACAGGGCCTGAGGATAAAATCAAGCCGGATTCACGGTATCAGCAGGCTATTCAGAAAGTTGATGTTCTTTTGGGGAAACTGATCCAGACGTTTAAAAGCGCCGGTGTCTGGGACAGCACCTATGTGATTCTCGGGGCGGACCACGGCATGGGTGTTACAAATAGAAGCGAGCATCCGCCATCGGTGCGTTCTTCATGGTCTCCGGTCATGAATTTTTACGGGCCGGGGATAAAAAAGGGGAGCAGTATTCCCTATGCCGAAACGCCGGATATGGCTATAATGATCAATCACTTTTTACACCTGAAACCGTTGCAGGGTCACACGGATCCCAAAGTGACCATCGAACCGAAAGGTACGACCGGAACGTTCTTAAGCAATATATTTGAAGGGAATCCGAGAGAGATCAAACATCCGAAATTCATCCACAGATATTTGGAAAGCAAGAATTGGAAACCATCCGATGATTTTGGTGAGTACCGCCTGGCTATGCTGTCGTATATGAAAGAATTGGTAGTAAAACAAAGATGATTTTACTAGAGGAAACACCGCGATGTGCACAGTACCCCACATTTTTATCGACGCCGACGCATGTCCGGTGAAAGAGGAAGTCTACCGAGTGGCCAGGCGCTATGACCTCGGGGTCACTCTTGTGGCAGGGTCGCGTATGCGGATCCCTAATGATAATAAAATAACGCTGGAGATTGTTGACCAAAATCCGGATGCCGCTGATGACTGGATAGTTGAACATGTAGAGGCTGATGATATCGTGATCACCGCGGATATTCCCCTCGCCGCTCGATGTCTGGAGAAAGGGGCGTACGTGCTTGGGTCCACAGGCAGGCCATTTACCGGAGATAACATCGGTTCGGTGCTTGCCACCCGTAACCTGCTCTCCGAACTGCGCGAGTGCGGCGAGGTTACCGGCGGACCTCCGCCATTGGGCAAACGAGACCGTTCACGTTTCCTCGGGCAATTGGACGAAGCAATCAACGCGATCCGCCGCAAGCGAGCATGAAATGAATAAGAAAAATCAAGAACAAAGGCTTTTATTCTGTCTTCTGACTTCTTTCATTTTTTATAAGGAGGCTTTATGAAATTGCAGGGAAAATATGATTGTATAAATTCTAACCGCCGGGGTTTTCTGAGAAACATTTCCCTGGGAGCAGCCGGGCTGGTAATCGGTCAGGCAAGCTGGCTGAGCTTGTCGAAGCCAGGTGCCGGCGAAGCATCCGCCGCGCAGGCATCCCCTTTGGCTGAGCCTGTCGAAGCCAGGGTGTCATTCTCCGCCGGAAAGGATCGCCGCGACCTGATGGTGGAGATTCTGAAACCGTTCGAGAAGGAGATACGGAAGGGTATAAAGGGGAAACAGGTGGTTATAAAACCCAACTGCGTCTGGCATGACTATCCTCTCTGCGCCACTCACCCGGATGCAATACGGGGGGTATTGGATTTTCTGAAGCCCATCTATTCCCAAAAAGTGATTATCGGGGAGTCAACCGCCTCGCCCAACGGGACGTTTTACAATTTTGAAAAGTACGGCTATACTCCTCTGGAAAAGGAATACAACGCCAAACTGGTCGATCTGAACCTGGATACCGCCACGACAGAATGGATTCTGGGGGAGAACCGGTACCCGCTGGACATCAGGATCATCGACGCATTCTTGAATCCGAACAACTATATCATTTCACTGGCGCGGATGAAGACCCATGACTGCGTGGTAGCTACCCTGTCCATGAAGAACATGATCATGGCTTCGCCTATCAACGTCCCGAAGAACCACCCCGCTTTTGTGAAAAATCAGTTCGAGAAAGCCAAGATGCACCAGGGCGGACCTAAGGGAATCAATTACAACATGTTCCTCGTCGCCCATTTTGCCCGTCCAAAGCTTGCGATCATCGACGGGGTCGAGGGAATGGAAGGCAACGGCCCGGCCAATGGAACTCCGGTCGAGCACGGAGTGGCGGTGGCGGGTCTGGATGCGGTTGCAGTGGATCGTATCGGCCTGGAACTGATGGGGATCGACTACGCCGATGTCGGGTATCTCCAGTGGTGCTCCGCCGCCGGTCTTGGCCAGGGCGACCGGAGCAAAATCCAGATTGTAGGAACTGCCGACCTGTCAAAGCATGTAATCAAATACAAGCTCCGCGATAATATCGCCTGGCAGATGGAATGGAAAAAGGATGAAAAAATAGTGACAAAGTAAAAAGAACAGGATTATTAACCACGAAACGCACGAAAGAACACGAAAAATGATTTTAAAATGAACAACAAATTTCGTGTTTTTCGTGACTTTCGTGGTTCAAAATTTTTTCTTCTGCCTTCTGTCTGCTGACTTCTGTATTCTATTTTTTTTTTAAGGAGTGTTTCATGCGTTCGAGTTTTAACAGGAATTATGAATCACCGAACCGCCGTGATTTTCTGAAAGGTTTTACCGCCGGAGCGGCCGGTCTGGCGCTCGGATCGCGCTGGACGCCCGGAAAGTCCGGGGAGGCTTTCGCCCAGGCCCGCACGGACAGGAGCGCGGTTGCTCTCACCACCGGCTCAGACCGCCGCGAGATGGTGATTGCCGCGTTGAAGCCTTTTGAAAAAGAGATCAAGGCCGGCATCAAAAACAAGCAGGTCATCATCAAGGTCAATATGGGACAGGTGGACGAAAAGTGGCCGCTCAACGCCACTCATCCCGATGCGGTGCGGGGAATTCTCGATTTCCTGAAGCCGATCTACAAGCAGAAGGTCATTGTTGCCGAATCCACCGCTGCAACTTCCCGGAGCACCATGGACGGATTCAAGAATTACGGATTCCTGCCCCTGGAGAAGGACTACAAAATACAGTTCGTCGACCTGAACGATTCGCCGACATCGCTTCAGTTCATACTCAGCGACAAGGGCCATCCCTTGGGAATAAACATTCTCAAGCCTTTCCTCGATCCGAGCAACTACATGATCTCAGCCACACGGATAAAATCCCATAACTGTATACTTGCCACTCTCTCGCTCAAGAACATGGCGATGGCCTCTCCCGTTAATCACTATAAACAGAAGGAATATGCCAGCCGTAACGAAAAACCGCTGATGCACTCAGGAGGCAACCGGGGGCTTTCCTACAACCTGTTCCGGGTTGCGCAGATCGGGGTGCGGCCTAACCTCGCGGTTCTCGACGGTGTCGAGGGCATGGAAGGCGACGGCCCGGTGAACGGCGCCGCTATCCAGCATGGGGTGGTGCTGGTCAGTCCGGACTGGCTCGCCGCCGACCGTATGGGAGTGGAATTGATGGGAGTCGATTACAGCAAGGTGATCTACCTCCGCTGGTGCGGGCAGGCGGGAATGGGCCAGGATGACCGCTCCAGGATCGACATCATCGGCCCCGACCCGGCAAAATATGTGAAGGCTTATAAAATGCACAAGAATATCGCCCAGCAGCTTGATTGGATTGAAAAGGATAAAATCTGACCTTTGACGAAGGTTTCTGTATTTTTTGGAATATGGCTGGTATTGCTGCATGCTGCCCCGTTTGCACAGAGTGAAAGCAATCCGCCCGACCGTGTTATGACGGTTCATGCCGCGGATGCGCCTATCATCGACGGCGTCCTCGATGATGCCTGCTGGAGGAATGCGGACTGGAAAGGTGATTTCATCCAGCTCGGACCATCCCCCGGCGAGCCCGCTCGTGCAAGGACCCGTGTGGCGGTCGCATTTGATGAGAAGAGCCTTTTCGTCGCCTTTCGCTGTTTCAATCCGACCGGAAGCTCCGCCAATTCCAAGATAATCCGCCGTGACGGCGACATGGATCAGGATAACGCGGTGACCCTGTATCTGGATACATTTCTAACACGCCGCGACTGCTACTATTTTTCCACCAACTCCCTCGGCACCCAGATCGACGGCCGGATCGGCGAGGACGGGAACGCGAACGACAAAAGCTGGGACTGCACATGGCGGGTAAAATCCCTTGAAGATTCATTGGGCTGGACTGCGGAGATGGCGATCCCGGTGAGCGAGATCCGTTTCCCGGAGGGGAAGGATCGCATTTGGGGCATCAACTTCAGACGGAATTATCCGGAGTATTATGAAACGAGTTTCTGGGTGGAGCGCGATGCCGCATGGCGGATTTCCCGATCCGGCGATCTTTTGGGTCTGGGAGAATTCAAAAAGACGCTTTCCGCCGCCCTCTACCCGTATCTCGTGACGCTCAACTCGAACACTCCCTCGGCCGGGCGCAGAACAATCTTCTCTTCCGGGGATACCGAGGCGATTTTTGGCGCCGATCTCAAGTTCAATCTCGGGGCCGGCGTGAACGGCAACATGACATATAATCCCGACTTCGCCACCGTTGAAGCCGACCTCGATGTGATCAACCTCACCCGGTATGAAACCTTCTTCCCGGAGAAACGGTTCTATTTTCTCGAAGGGGCCGAGCTGTTCCGGTCCCGTTTCAACGTTTTCCACTCCCGCCGGATAGGGGATATCGACCTCGGCCTGAGATCCAACGGCCGCATAGGAAACTACAACTTCGCGGTGCTTACCGCACGCGAGCGGGACATGACCGATAATCCTTCGTCCCAGACATCGGTTATGCGGTTGCAGCGGGATGTGTTGAAATCTTCGAATATCGGCTTCATGGCGGTTGACAGGGAAATGAGCGGCGACTTTAACAGGCTTTTCAGCGCCGATGCCACCATCAATCTACCGAACGGCTCGCGCGTTTCTTCCCAGATGGTCGGCAGCTCCGCTCACGACAGGGACATGAAAAAGGCCATGTATCTGGGATTCGGCCGTCAGGCTCCGCTCTATAATTATCAGATCAACCTGACCTCGATCGATCCCGGTTTCCGCGACAATGTCAATCCGGTCGGCTTTATCCCCGCCGACGACCGGCGCGAGGTCGAGGCTAGTGGAGGGAATGAAATCTGGATCAGGAAATACGGGATCGATAGAATCGGCACCAATATCCACAGCGATGCGTTCTGGAACTACAAGGGATCTCTTCGTAATTTTGAAGCTGGTGGTTGGGTGGGTGTGACGTTTCTCGATACATGGCTTCTGGGGTATGCAAGGAACTATCATACCGAGGTATTCGAGAAGCGTTTCCATAACGATACTGTCACGGTGGAGGGGGCCTATAATCTACGGTCACGGAACAATGCGCATATTATGCACGTGTGGGGGGAAAACTTCGATGCGGATTTCCGGAGAATACGACTGAGGGCGAATCTGAAACCGAATCCGAAACTGGCGGTGTCCAATGAATTTACCTATCTCGCCGTTTCACCCGATCCAGACAAGAAGAGCACAAGGATGTACAATTTGACCACCGATTATAATTTCACTCCGGATCTGTGGCTGCGGTTGATCACACAATTCAACAGCAATAACGACCGTGTTTACGTTTACGGTCTTTTCGGCTGGCGGTTCGCGCCGCCGTTCGGGGCGCTGTATATCGCTTATACAGCCGACAGGTTCGACGATCCGCTCGATGTTAAATCGATGGAAAATCAACGAACGCTGTTTGTAAAAGTCACCGTTCCTCGGTCATTGAAATGAAATCCCTATAGTCCTTTCATCCGCATTCGTATTGCATAGAGAGAAGTTCCCGCGGTGATGAAAAGTGTTTGTCTGTATTTACCGCCGAAACAGACATTCGAGGTCTGTTCGGGTACCTTTATATTCATAATCTCGACGCCATCAGGATTGAAAATAGTAACACCGCCTGTCGTGAGATAGACATTTCCTTCGGCATCGATTGTCATGCCATCGCCGCCTTTCGAAGTAAAAAGCTTTTTATCATTCAGTATTCCATTATTTTTAATAGTATACATATATGTTTTATTCGCTCCGTTATCGATAACATAAAGCCTTTTTCTCCCATTATCCCCTTCAATACCGTTCGGTCTGATCAGGTCGTCAATTACTCTAGTAAGGTTCTTTCGGTCCCAAGAGAGATAGTATACATGTTCCCCATCCTGCTCCATGGCGCCAATCAGCTTCTGTTCGGGCCTGATTCTGTAGCGTGGGTCGGTAAAGTATATCCCCCCGTCCGGATCGATCCAGAGGTCATTTGTACTGTTCAGCCGCTTGTTGTCATATATATCCGCCAGAATGGTCTTGTTCCCTCTTGAATCGAAAGAAACAAGCGCCCGTCCCCGTTCAAGACATGCGATAAGAACGCCGTTGCCATCGAAACCAAGACCGTTTGCCCATTCGGTATTTTCCAGAAACAAGGATAGAGTGCCATTCACAGACCACCTGTATATCCGCTGATTCGGGATATCGGAGAAGTAGATATTCCCCTCTGCATCACATGCCGGACCCTCGGTGAACATGAAACCGCCTGCGAGTTTTTCAACCTTCGAGCCGGGCACGATCAACAGAGTGTTCCCCTGAGATGCTGCTTTATTGATTGGAGATAATTCTTTCCCACAGCATAGCAGCATTACCCAGAGAACTACTGTAAAATACCAGTTCAATTTCAGTATCATGGCGTATAACCTGTTTGTTACCGACTTGTCAGTCTGTCCGATTATATGGCGTTTTTCACATGCATATGTCAAGCATTTTTCACTTTTCACTACTACCATCTGGGTCGATCCCAATATCCAGAACTTTTGATTACGCGTATCGATGCAGATAACATTTTCTATCCGCGCACATCGGTGTGATCCGCGTCTGTATTTCATACGACTCTGGTGGTAACCATGGTCTTGTTTGACGCTGGCCATCCCCCAGATTTTTGAATCAATTTTTTGTAACTCTTTATAATGCTTATCGTTCCACGAAAATATTATCGGGTAAATGCAATTCCTCATGAAGGACAAATCCCCCCTGTCCTTCGGACATCCCCCCTTATTAAGACGAGGGCGACAAAAGTAAAAAACTTTTATTCAACTTGAATGCATCAAAAGGTCTGTTAAAGGCGAACAGAGAACAGGACGGTTAAAAAGATAACAATGGAACCTGAAAACATACATCGAAAGCCA
>JAUYCD010000164.1 GCA_030692375.1 Candidatus Latescibacter sp.
CTGTCAAGCCTCAGCCGAAGGCTGACTTGCTTGGGCTTGACAGCAACTAACAACATATTTCGAATAGGGTTGGATTGAGATCATTTCCTCAATGCAACCCTTGTAAGTAAATTTCTTAACCAACTCTTTTGGAGAAGAACCTGAAATAAAGACAGAAGACAGGATATTTCTTTGTGCATCATTACGAATAGATGCCGAAACAAGTTCGGCATGACACGTGTCATCCTGAACTCGTTGCCGCTTCGCGGGAACGATAAAACCGTTTCAGGATCTAATCACTCAAAGTATGCACAATGATTTATTTTGTCCTGAAAATTGTGCAAATTTTTTTCATCTCTGTGAAAATAGATTTTTTTTTCTGACTTCTGTCTTCTGTATTCATTCTTTAATCATCTTTGCGAGAGAATCATGACTGATTCTTCACAAAAACCATTTTCGGTCTGCGTATTCTGCGCCTCAAGCGACGTGATACCCACAGTGTACCGGGACGCCGCCCGGATGCTGGGGAGAAACATGGCGGTGAGGGAGATGTCCCTGGTTTACGGCGGCGGGAATAACGGTCTCATGGGGGTGCTTGCAAGAGAGATGCATGAGTGCGGGGGGAAAATTACCGGGGTCATACCCCTTGCGCTCAAAGACCGGGGATATGCGTATGAAAAGGCGGACGCGATCATCGTCACCGACGGCCTCCGTGAGAGAAAAGCCGTTATGGAGGAGCGTGCGGACGGTTTTCTCGGCCTGCCCGGGGGGTTCGGAACGCTGGAGGAGATGATCGAGATCATCACATTGAAACAACTGAACATGCACGTAAAACCCATTGTATTTCTCAATATCAACAGCTTCTTTGACGGCCTTCTCAATCAGTTCGAGATTTGTTACCGGGAGAGATTCATTTCTGAGGAATACCGGAGCCTGCACCTGGTTACCGATTCAATCGATGAAGCGCTGGATTATTTGAAGAAGTGACAAAGTGACAGAGTAACAAAGTGACAGAGTTAATAATAGGGGAAAAAAACGTAAAAATTGAGATGTTTCCCTGCTACTTTGTTACTTCTTCCCTTTGCCACTTCTTCCCTTTGCCACTTTGTCACTTTGCCACTTTGTCACTTTCTTTCATCCCACTTTCGGATATATACCCTTCTGGGCTAGCCCCTCCACAATTTCCGCTGTCATGGCATGGAATACACACGTTTGAATGATGCCGGACACTGGGCCGAGAGGAAAATCGAGCCCTTTTACCTGTACTATCCCGTCTTGCGGCGGGACATGGGTATAAATTACCAGGCTGGAGACATCCTCGATCCGAAATGTTCCCATGTTTTCAAGAGCCTTTGGCGGCGTCTCCCTGTTGAGAATAGAGGGTTTGCTGATTCCAACAACTTTTATAAGGCGTTCGGTGATACCATGGGCTGCATACGGATCATTGGTCACTACGAAATCATCCCGCACCGCCAATTTTAGTTCGCCGGGCTGGTATATGTTCGGCATTCCCGGTCTTGTGTCGCTAGTTTCGCCCGGGAGCATGCCATCTGTCATTTTTGCATAGAGAAGATGCCCCTGCATTTTTGCCTGGATCGCCAGGGCCGCTGCTTCCCGTATGGTAGGAAGCTCCCGCTCAAATACCAGTTTCACCAGGTTCTGCACCGCTTCAACATACGCTTTTGCCAGTTCGCCTGTGATCCCGGTTTCCTTCCCTCCGCACGAATTTAGGAATGCTCCCATTCCAATTAAACCGAAACCTGCCGCCGAAAGGGACTGAATGAAAGCCCGCCGCGAATGCATTTTATTACCGGATACCGAACAGGTATCAGGAGCAATTCGTTCGTTTTCCATTTTCTTTTTCTGCATGATTTCTCCATCAGTATCCCTGCGAAGCGAATTTTCTTTTGGCTTCCAGAAGTTTGGCAGCCCCGCCGGCTAAATAATCAGCGCATAACACGGTTGGTTTTTTCCCGGAGGCTAATAGCTTTTCTGCTGTTTCCGCCTCGATCATGTAAAGTATCAAAACATGAATGATGCCGTTCAGAGGAGCAAATGAAAGCCCGGCGCGAGTTATGTCCAGCACAGCGTTCAATTCTCCCGCGGGGTCGGTTACCGCCAGGTCTGCATTCTTTGCAAGCTGGCCTTCCGGAGAAATAACGATGACTTTGGCTCCCAGAGCGCAGGCCTCTTTGACTATTTCCATATCTTTTTCCTCTTCCGGTTGAAAAGAGGATAAAATAAGAATATCTCCAAGAGACAGTTTTTCCCCGCTGTGCAAAAGGGAACGAAAAAGCGCCAGACCTGCCGGTTTTTCTGCCACTTCGGAATCGATTACCCCATATCGGTCTGTTACGAAAACCCGTTTTCCACTGAGCACTGCCTCCGTGATCATATCAGCCGCCTTTATTATTGCCGGAAGTTGATTCAGCGCTGCGGGAATGATTTTTTCGACCAGCTCACTATATTTTGCTGCAAACATGAACCCTCCTGAAAGCAAAGTTAAAACAATATAGGAAATCCACCTCTTACATGTCAATAATCTTTAACCCAGAGCCCAAAGTTAAAAGCGAAAGACTGTCTGAACCATTCATGCTCATGATATGCATGTTGAAAGAAGATGAAAAATAAGATACAATATATGTATCAAAGGTTCAGACATTTTTTTCCTTCATCATTTCATTCTTATTTTTTATTCTTGATTCTGCTTCCATTCTTCTGTATTCTTCTTGACAATAGTACTGATAAGGCTTAGTAATTTGATAGTATGGGAGCCTTTCCAGTAAATTCTTTTACAGGATATGCATCGGTAGAATTCATGATAATACCGGCTTGTTTCCGGCTCCAGTTCGCTCTTGACAGATTCCTTGTCAATTATAGTAACGATCCCGTTGCATACCATGCACCGTGAAAAAGGTCTTACGCTTGCTGCAAGATCAAAGCGGTTGATTACTTCCCTGGCCTGTTCCACAGGATATTGAGACCGTATCCAATATCCCCGGCTGACCGATTTTATCTTCAGGAGCGAAATATTCCTGGTAAGAATGACATATTTCTCTTTTTGGGCAATCGCCGTAATCTCGGAACAGGTATAATCTTTATTATAATTGCAATCAAATCCGAGCAATCGGAGGTATCTAGCCAGTTTGCCCATGTGCACATCGGCGATAAATTTCAATTCGCGCAGGGGTTCCGCCCGCAGGCGGGTTGCAGAGGTTATATCGATGCTTTCAAATACGGGGTAAACTGAAACCATATCTCCATCCTGCATGTGATAGGAAAAAGGTACGGAAACACCATTGGAGAGAATAAGGTCCACCTCCGAGTGAGGAACTCCAAGCGCCTCGATGGAATCTTTTACCGCTGGATTTCCTTTAAACTCAACCGTGAATGGAACCTTTTTCCGCCAAGGAGGCAAAAAATCGTTGAGTTCTTCATAAAAACGGAATATGGCTTTTTTAGGCATGAAAAACAACCTGGATCAAATAATATTAATTATAAATAGTAATATATAAAATATAAAATATATTCCCTTTTTTGCCTGATAATATCGTATAATTTAACAAAGATTCCTGACAGTAAAAAAAAAATTCAAAATTGAGCCATTTTTTTAAAAAAAATATTGCGAAAACCCGTCTGATAGTAATATATATGAACTTTATAGAAATGTGCGCAGACAAAACAGGTGGTGGATTTCTTCCATATATCAGATTCCTGGAAAATCTGGCTCAAGGAATTTCCTGGGTCAGATTGATGCAACACTTCAAATATAAAGAAATTACATATAGTTTCATTAAGCATTGACTTTCCGGAGTCATAGCATTCAGGTTAGTCAAGGAGGTGAAAGCCTGACCTGATGATACTAATTATAAAGCGTAACAGTAATAATACTCCTTCGAGAACGAGAGAATTTGACTGACATCAACCGGGCAGAGTAAATTCTCACCGGGCAATATTTGTGGAGGTTACATTGCGGAGATGCATTAAATACTGTGCAATGATTGTGTTTCTGGCCGGGCTTGTCCTTATTCCCTTTGCAGGTCATTCCGGGGCTACGGTTACAGCGGCAAAAGATTCAACATGGAATGCTTGGCCAAACACAATTTATTATGTTGCGCGTTTATCCGGGCCCAATACCCCGTATAAAGATCCGGTAGTTTATATCACGGCTGCGGACAAATATACGCTCTATATCAACGGGCAGCTTATCGGTTCGGATGATAAGCCTGGGACGGTAGATAAGTATCCATTGACTGGTTCATTTACTGATTTTTTCATCGGGATTAAAGTTGAGAATTATGGCGTTGGCAGTGGCAACGGAGTCATGATTGATATAAAATACGACGTCGACAATAAGGATACTACGGTAGTCAAGACCTGGATCGGCACGTCACTCATGAAACGGCGCTCCACATATATTAACAACGTAATTACTGCCTATCCGGTTCTATGGTATTACTTTATCGGGGATATTCAAACGACTTTGGGGAAAGCGGATTGGTATAACGTAATCAATAGCGCCGATTTCTTCGATGTTACCACCGTGCCTGCGAAACCAAATAATATCAGCACATTCAAGGATAGTCAAAAAAATCCGCTTTTCAGATGGGTTATCTCCGGCGCCATGGCCAATCTTAATTATACGCCGTCTGACAAGCATATTGAAATTGTATCCGGGTATGTTGGCAACCTTGATACCGGCTCAATAAACGGCGGTGGTTTCAGTCTCCGGAGATATGATGGAGAAAATATTGCATTCCTTCGTCCTTCGGTAGACTATCGACTGACCGACGGTGATTTGACGGTGGGATTTCCCTATACGGGAGACCCGACAGGCGACTCGAATGCGAAACAGGTTGACCTTCAAGATTATTACCTTCTTAATAAAATGGTTATCTATACCGGAGGCTCCAACCCGCAGAACTGGGTGACTGACTCTCCCCGTGCATTTTATGTCCAAACCGGAACGACTGAAAGCTATACAACATTAAACCTCATTGACAACGTTGGTGTATCGAACGCAAGCAACGGCGGATATGATTTTGCCGAGGTTTCTTTCCCGCCGACGTATGCACGCTTTGCCCGTTTTAATATTTATAAGGCGAGAATCAAGCCGCCGAACATTGGCGAGATGATGGTGTACGGTTCCGGCTATTTATACAAAGCCACCTATGAATCACCCTGGATCGGTCTCGGCGATCCCACGAAGCCCAAAACTTTCGGCAAGGTAACCTGGGCTGGCGATATTCCGGCGGGAGCAGGTCCCAATTGTACAATCACGGTGCAGACACAGACCCGGTACCGTCTCCCCGACAGCACACCTTCTGTTTCCAGCGCCTGGAGCGTTGCACACACCGAGAAGAGTTTTGATTTCGATTCTCCCGAGCCGGCGACCGAATTCAAGTACAAAGTTTACTTGGAAACCGATCACATTTCCAGGACGCCGGTATTTCGGGCTATTTCGGTCGGTTATACCACCGATCAGCCGATAGCTGACGGAAAAGCATCCATTACTCCCGTTGAGGTAAAAATGGGTGAGTTGACGAATTTCGTCTATAACGTGGATTATTCGCTTAATACCGGTCAGAATTTAAAAACTATGTCAATTCTGGTTCCCAATTACTCCAAAGTGGATTCTGTGTACAGCTCTGATGCAAAGAAACTGATTCTTTTTACCGCTGATACTTCCAAAGGCGATAAAATTACCTTGACTTTTACCAATCCGGTCACGAATACGGATGGCAAGAGCCCTGATAACCTGAAGATTTATTTCAGAACTACTCTTCTGACCAATTCCTTTATATTTGCATCTTTTGTTTCCAATGATCTGGGAAACGACAACACAGGCGCTCTGAACCTGCGTGAAGACCCTATCAAGCACTGGGTGGTAACCACCAGCAACATCGTTTCCGGCATTGTTGAAAATGTTCAGGCCAGGCCGAAAGCATTTACCCCGAATGGGGATAACAGGAACGATTACACGGTAATCGAATTCAGGCTGGCCAAAGCAGAAACAAAAGTAAAAATCAAGATTTACGACACTGCCGGCAATCTGGTGAGAAAACTGTACGAAGGCAAATTGACTCCCCGGGATTATGTGGGTAATAACGATCCCGGGCGCTGGGACGGTACGAAGGATGATAAAAAGACACTGGTGCCGCCGGGAATTTACGTGTATCAGGTGATTGGAGATACGGACGACGGTCTGAAGGTAGGTTCCGGTGCGGTTGCGGTGGCATACTGATGGAAGATAGTCGGTAGAGTTTTTTCTGGTTATCTGAATTTAACTGTATAAATTGGATGGGTAGACAGGATATGGCAAGTAAAATGTGGAAGAGTTTACGAAAAACGGGTCAAAAGCGTAAGCCCCATTATATTCTGGCTTTCGCTTTAGTACTGGCGGTGTCTTCCGCGCAGCTGGCGCAGGGCGCCTTCTTTGACACGGCGGGCAAGAGCGCTCGCGCGATGGGGATGGGTGAAGTGTTTCTGGCTTCGGCGGGAGATGCTTCCAGCTACTGGTATAATCCGGCGGGGCTGGTGAAATTCGATAAAATGCAGGCGGGTTTATCGTACGGCATTCCTGTTGCTGTGGTTTCCGGTCTGAACATTTCGCAGGTTAATTTCGTGACCCCGCTGGGAAAGAGAAGTGGATTGGGACTTGGCGTTTCCTACGGCGGAATCGATGTGGCCAGCGATATGGTGATAAGCGGCGGTTATGCCCTGTCCCTGACTGACAAATTCACTCTGGGCGGCAACGCCAAAGTTATGCGCTGGTCTGTCGAGGGTCAGCCTATCCGTGACAGCAACTCCAAAGATGAAAACATCTCCAAAACCTCCTTTTCGCTGGATTTGAGCGCGACTTATACTCTGGGCGAATTATTCGGATTTGGAACCTATACGGCCGGTGTTTATGTCAAGGATGCCATTACGCCCAATATTTCCGAGTCCGGCGACGATGGAGGCAAGCTGCCCATCGAGTCCGGTATAGGTATCATGATGCAGAAGGATTTGGTATCAGTGGAAGGTGATATTGCCCGTTTCAACAGCAATACGGTATTTCATGTAGGATTTGAATCCGGAGTTACCGGGTCCAGTCTGAAATTGAGAGGCGGATATATCTACGGCGGCGATTTAAAAGGCAATGTCGCAAAGGATGATATCAATCTGGGATTGGGATATGGCTTCGGGTCGGTGATTTTCAATTACGCATATAATTTCCCATTGGAGTTTACGAACACAAATGGAAGACATTTCATATCTTTCGGGGTTTCTTTTTGATTCGTAAATCAGCGACAGGATGGACGGTACTATGAAAAGAATAGGTCATGTAAAGAAGCTGATTGGCAGTATAGCGTACTTGAGTTTAGCAATGATCTGGTTTCCCCAGACTTCTTTTGGTCAGGTCGAATGGACCAAGGATTCAGGATTCATATCCCGGGAATACCGGCCACGGTGGTTTCGGGGATATGAAAACTTCGGCAGATATGATTTGAGAAAGGCCCCAGTATATATTACTGAAGCGTACCAGACAGGAATAAATGCATCCGGTGCCCCTACTTATAATACCCGTCAGGTGATGTCCAGGTTTTCCTATGATCCGTTCGGGAACTTCCTCCTGCCCGGCGGAGATATTTGGAACATGAAGTGGGACACCTCGCGTCTTGGAACGACTTCCGGTAATGTTGCTACCGATCCGACCGCTCCTACCCCTTTCTACTATGCAGCTTCGGTTTTCAACAATTTAATGATTTCATCCGATGAATTCTCGAATTGGCAGACCAAATTATTAATCGGTACGACCATTCGTACCGTATTCACCCCATCTACCCTGAGAATGAACAATTACATTGGCACTGCCACTCCTTCGCTACGGTGGGATGCTTCAAACCGGAAGAACAACATTACTCTTCTTGCACAGCCGGGTAGTGGCATATCCGCTACAACCCTGCTTGGCGCGCACTGGCAGAGCATACTCGGCGATAAGCTGAAGGTCGGCGGTACGTTCATCAACCGCCAGCGCGGAACCCAGGCGTATTCCAATACCGATATCGACACCGGGCTGGCAGGGATGCGGGATACTCCCCGGTACATTTACCTGGTGCTCACCGACGCTTCACCCGGTGATTTCGATAATGGGCCGAGAATTTACAAAATACAGACTTTCATTAACGGCAATGATGAAACTAACCAGACACAGATGCGTGTTATGAAAATGAACGATATATTGAATACGAAACGTTTCTATAACGGCGCATTTCAGTCACAGTATCTTTTCGCTCGAGCCTCCGGTCAGGATTTCTATCCCCGGAGACCGGAGGATGATGTTTCATCTAACTGGTTTCTCAATGCTATAAACAGCGTCAGTGCACCAAATAATCTATCGAACCTGTTCAGCAAAACCGATATTACCAATTTTTTCGGTCAAATCAACCTCCCGAATCCTGCCAACCCTTCCGATCCGCAGGGCAGGTTATATGCCGCCGACACGTCCCTGGGATACCAGGAAGCTACGGGAACCGATGTGGTGATCTACGAATTTTTGATTCGTCCGGAAGCCCGCGATGTGAAATTCAATGTTCTGGCGGCGAACAACTATAATATCGACCTGATTTCCGCATATTACAAGTATACCCAGGTTGGGGAGGCAACCTGGAACGATCAGCCGTTCAGTCCGACCTATAAAGACAAGTGGAGCGTCGGCTATGATTACAGGAACGTGGCCCTGGCCAAGGGGAATGTGAAAGATTATTCCAACATGGGATGGATCACAGTCGCGTATGACCGATGGACCGGCTGGAATTCATATGGCATCGATGCCCAGTTCGTCTGGCGCGGTTTGAAAATCAACGGGGAAATCAACGAGTATAACGCTCTCTTCTCCTATCCGGTGAGTGAGAACCTGGCCGGAGGCGGACGGCATAAAGAGTCAGCGCGCGCCTGGTTTGTCAATATGGAACAGGATTTCGGCAACTGGGGATTCGGCGGCGAGGCGTTCAATTATCCCCGGGGCTACATGAGGTATAATCCGGTAATTGACAGCGCATATTTCGGCGCAACAAGCGCCGGAATAGATGTAGACTTTGACCAGTTGAATGACACCAACTGGGGCGCTGCACCCTATCTCACCTATTACTATGATCTCTCGCCTACCGGGGGGTATGTAGCATTCGGCGACGATTTCAACCATGACGGCGCCATCGACCAGCGGCAAAACTATACCCTCCCTTATGATACGGATTCCGCGGGGAATCATATTTTCCTGAAACTGAACCCCCGCCCCCTGTCTACGATCACTATCGGTAGATATGATATACAGAGAACCTACAAGCGAGGTGAAAATCTCACCAACTACCTCAAGTGGGAACATTTTGCGAATTATAAAAGTTATCTGGAGTACAGTTGGCAGAACAGGTTTGAACGGATACCGCGTGACGATTATAATGGATATTACATTGCATCCGATTACTGGAGAAACACCTCGTTCCTCCATACCCGCCTTTTCACCGGGAATTTGAATGTCTATAACGATGTACTCTATTCTTACTCCAAGAGTTACAATCCCATTTTATATCCCAACAGCCTGATCGAACACACGCAGATATTGCACCCGACCAGACCGTCACGGGTGGGCTGGAGTTTGACCTCGGTGCATAAAGCGGATTATATCTGGCGTGTCGCCGATGCACGGTTACTGCCGGATATTTACATCGGCGGATACCGCATTCTGAAAGAGAAACGTATCAAAGAATTAAGATTCCAGCCTCAGATATATTTCTCGAATGCTTATTCTACTGCATACAGCTTGAAGCAGAACCAGTTTTATATCGCACAGCGCTGGACAGCTTTTCCGGTTATCAGATTTGACTACCGTGTGGCGCCCAACACGATGTTCCAGGCCGGATTCCAGGGATTCCCCGGCATCTTCCCGGAGCTTAACCGGGTGATTAACGAGAGTAGATACGATGACTACTCCATCCTGGGTGAAGCAAACAGATCAAGAATGGTTCTTGCTTTCGAAAACCGTACGCTGTACCAGGGATTCAACCTCCTGGTCCAGGCAGGGATTAGGAAAGACAAGATAAGCTATTTGGAGAGCCGCGGCCGGCTGGAACCCGGACAGATCGAGTACTTTATTTCTTTAAAGTCCGAAGGTGTCCGGTAACCGTATCGCTTTTGAAGAAACATGACCTGAAAAACCCCGCATTTATTGCTGCGGGGTTTTTTTTCCCCGCACCCGGAGATTTGGAGGAACTATTCTTATGAAAAAAGTGTGGTTGTATCTGTGCGGAATTGCGTTGGCGTTTACGTTCTTTTCCGGCTGTGATTCTTCTCCCGGTCAACCCTATTTTGATGTCACACCCCCGGCTGTCCCCCAGGGGCTGACCATCGACCGTATCGGGAACGGAGCGGTACAGTTGTCCTGGACAGCGGTCAGGGATGAAGACCTCAGGGGATATTCTGTATACTGGCGCGGCGGCGCACAAATAGATACCTTGAATGCAAATAAACTTTTTACAACTTCGAACGCCGCATCTATCTCCGGGCTGGATTATAATACTATTTACTTTTTTGCGGTGACCTCTCTGGATCAGAGCGGCAACGAGAGCGCTTTTTCTTCCCAGCAGCGTGGAATTCCCTCAAACATCACCAGCCCTTCACCTCCTTCAGAAGTGGACCTGGTCGGCGAGAATATCGATTACCCCAAAATCACCGTCTTCTGGACGGCGAATACCGAGCCAGATCTCGCTTATTACAGAGTGTACCGTGCACTGACCCCCGGCGGTCTTGCGGACAGCACCTCGTACATCGCCCCAGTGACAAAAGAAAACTATGCCGATATCAAAGTGGAAATAGGGGTGGTGTATTTTTACCGGATAACCGCAGTTGACAAGGGGGGCTGGGAAAGTGTGCCGTCTTCGGTAATAAGCGATTACGTACTTTCGAAAGCCCTCCTCATCTCTCCGGTGAATTTCGGGTATGTGGGTGCAGTTCCGACATTTACCTGGACCAGCGTTCCGGGCGCCAAAAAATACAACGTTGTTGTCACTACTTCGCGAATCGGCGGTGAAATTTTAAACGTCGAAGTAGACAACTCCATTACCCGATTCGTTTACAACGGGAAAACGCGGCTCATCAGCGGGAACACCTATTACTGGAGGGTGGGCGCCATTTCGAGGAGTGAAATAAACTCGGTCAGCGATATCGGTTCTTTTGTAGTTCAAGGGCAATAGGATGGTATGGAATAAGAGAAACTCGCCTCGGTTCTCGGGGAAATCCCCCCTGCCTTCGGCATCCCCCCTTGTTAAGGGGGGAGCATGAAGGTGGGTGAATTTACCCCCTTAACAAGGGGGTCGCCGCCAATGGCGGCGGGGGGATCTTCGCACCGTTCCGCACCTGATTTTCTACCAGCATGGAAGCATTTAAAATACCACCTGTTTAGTGTTCAGAATTCTCACTGCATCCCCCGGCCCGAGGTCGTAGAGGAGGAAGGTCTTTCCCTTCGGAAAGTCCCGGGCAACCCCCGAAAGGTTCTGCGCGGGGTCGAGCACAAATCCCGGAAATCCACCTGTTTTCAGACGGTAGCGGGCTGCGCCGTCCTCGGCGACGAGCCAGGCGCCGGCGTAGTAGTTACGGTTGCCTTCTGGATATTTCATGCCGGTGATGTCGGCAAGGCGGTTGCGTTTCTCCCCCAGCGGGAAGATGTCCCGGCTGTCGAAGATGGTTCCCTTGCTTTCGTCGTACCGGTCCGCGCGCCCGCGCCCTATCCATGTTCCGGGAGTCACTTCAATCGCAGCGCCCTTCACCGCTTTCACCCAGTAAGATGATTCAACCGGCTTGCGCTCGGCGAATATCACCTGTCCCGCCGCAGAGGCGGGAAGCGCCCTGTCGAGGACGAGACTGTCGTCGCGAACCTCTTTCACCACCGCCTTGACTTCCGGGGCAGCGAGCCGGACGCTCTGGCCATCCACACTGAAATCTGTCCCGCCAACCAGGGTCAGGCGCTCCAGTTTGCCGTTGCGCCAGGAGGCCACTCCGAGCTGGCCGGTGAGGGAAAATTTCCCGTCCGCAGCAACTGCGCGTCCCGTTGTCGAAGTGGTGGAGAGAACCAGGTCCTCGCCCCAGGTGTGACGGATGAGAATGCCGTAAGCCGTTGGGTCGCTCGCAGAGGCGAACTGAACCCGTTTCGCTTCGAGGATGTAGGGTTTGGTGCGCTCCACGCTCAACACGGAAGCGAATGTTGAGATGGCGTCCGGCACGGAGGGGAGTTTCCGCCGCACGAGGAACGGCATGGGCGGGAGCGATTTGCTCGAAGGGCGCGGATAGCCCTTGGTGAGCATGAAAGTCTCTGTGCCGTCCGGGATGAACAGGGCAGAGAAGGCGACCTTGTCGTCCGCAGTCCAGCGCGCGGTATAAGGCTTGCTCATGTCGCAGGTCTGCACATCGAAGAGATACTGGTAGCCGGAATTGTCCACCTGGTAAGGAAATATACCCTCAGGTTTGAATCCGAACTCCACATTTTCCCCTGCAAGGGTGCCCTTTCTGGGTGCGGAGAGAGTGGGGCCGTCCAGCGCAGCATCTCTCGGAAAGCTGTGAAAGAGATAATCGTGCTTATTGCCGCCGCGAACACGGAAAATATCCACCGTATAGGCGCCGTCCGGGATATCGATGAGCACAAGCGAGCGGCGGAAGAGAGTCACACCGCAATGGACATACGCGTCTTCGCAGGAGGCATCCACATACCGGAGGCCGTCCGCTTCCACAAAGGCGTGAAGGTCGCCGAACACCCCTTCGAGCTGCCGCTTCTCATTCACTTCTACCGTGACGTGGGAGACGGTATGGGTAGTCCATCCCCCCGGAGAGGGAGCTATGGAATCCATGTACTCCGGGTAGCCCATTTCGGGGATGAACTCCCGCCCGGCGGCGAAAATGTTGATGTTCAGACGGTCGGCATGGCTGTGCGCGGTATGGGCGTAACCGAAATCGAGAAAGAGCTCGGTGCGGTTGTCGCCGGTTCCCGTGCGCATGACCGCGAACCCGCGGACCGGGGCGAGCGTGCTCATGAGCGGAGGCGCCTGTGCAGCGACCCGCTTTACCTCTTCCGGGTCCACCGTTGTCTTTTCTTCAAAAAGATCGTCTATGGTGACTGAAGAACGCATGCCGCCAAGCGCCCATGCCTGGAGGAGATAACGGGCAACCACAGGAGTGGGATAGCGCTTGAATGCGTCCATCAGAAGAGGCGCGTCCAAGGTCATTCCCCTGTTGGTCAGGCCGCCGGTGTCCCCGTAGTTCGGGGTGAACTTGTCCAGGCTGATCAGGTTCGCATAGGCGGGGAACGCCTCCCGCAAGTGGGGATGCATCCACATCCAGTCGCCGTTGGCGCCGAGTTCGCGGGCGATGTCGCGGGAATCGTTCAGGTAATGGGAGCCGTAGGAGAACGCCGCCTCATAAGGGAAGCCGTCGCGGAAGAACTGGTTGTCCAAGGTAGGGGCCGCAGCGACAGGGTGTTCCCAGAGCAGGTATTCCATGATCTCACGGTCGCCGGTAACATTAGAGAATTTTGCGAAGGGTGCGTTCCATACATTCCCCCAGTTGCTCGGCGCGGGTTTGGTGCGGTAGGCCTCGAACGCCGGACGGATGACCTTCTTCTGAAAATCCCGCACGAAGTCGTCGGAGAGGGTGGGGAGGAGCAGCTCAACCCCTTTGACAAGGCTCAAGAGCGCCGGGCCTTCCCACATTGTGGCGGTCATCTTGATATAAACGCCCCAGTCTGTGCCGTCATAGGTGAGGTCGTTGCCGTCTATGTCCGGATATACTTCCATGAACCGCTGAAGGAGCACCTGGGCGGTATGGCTGTACTTCTCTTCGCCGGTGAGGAATGAGAGCTGGGCAAGGGTTTTTATGCGTCCGGGCAGGCTGTTGAGGAACCATTCGTTGAACCACCCCACGAAGTAGTATTTCTCCCCTTTTGTGGGGCTGTCAGGGCGGTTATCCAGCCACCCCTGGCCGTCATCCGGGAAATCCTTGTTGGGATAGACTTCTTTCCCGATCGGGCAGCGCACCGCAAGCGGCAGGGATATATCAGGCGATGTCCCGAATGGCTGGTATACCGAGACACCGCCGCCGTGCACCGGGCAGCCCTTGCGATGTACCATGAGCGCCCGCTTGGTTTTGGCCGGAGGGATCAGCCCCCGGAGCTGTTCATCTCTCAAAGCCGTCAATTGGGCAACCGAGCTTTTGGCGCCCTGGATTAGGTCCGCATAGCGTGTATCGGCGGCGGCTTTTTTCAGGACAGCCTCGCGGTCGTATTTTTTATAGAGAGCCTTCGGTGAAGCAGCCTGCTTGGGCAGGGTGACCTTTACCGCATGAGATGAGGGATAAATTCCATCAGATCCTGAAACGAGTTCAGGATGACACGTGTCATGCGCAATCCCGCAGGCCAGAGCGAGAAGCCAAACTTTATTGTTCATTCACAGCCTCCATGAAGGGTAACCTTGCGTGAATAATCACTCATTTTAAAAAAAATGCCAATTCTTGTTAAAGCGTTAAAAATTTTGTGCCTAGTTTCGGCATCTGTTCAATAAAGAAGCGCATTTAAATTTGGCACAGACTCCATAAATCCTTTCTGAGCTATTTAATATAGAGCACAGTGGAATGTCAACATTAATCTTCAATTTTCCCGAACTTAACCCATGATCAGAGGACAGCGTCTATGAAAATATGATGCATAGGGTTAATTTATTATGTATATTTAATACTGATCAGGAGATACGGGATGATTCGTCAGCGCTTGCGATGGTTTTTTCTCATACTTGTTTTATTAACTGGTTTGGTCGTTATCCTTTCCTCTCTTCTCCAGCTTGCAGCGACCAGACCGTCGGGTGAACGTCTTATAAAAAATCTTATAGAATCGCAGGCGGAGAAATCTCTTAATCGTAAAGTACGAATCGGTTCTCTCCACACAAATATTTTCACAAGCATCAACCTGAAAAACGTAACGATTTACCAGGAGAATAATGGGGAAGTCATTCCTTTCCTGGATATCGAACGGGCTGAGGCCCGTTATTATCTTTATGAATTGTTCCGGAGACGTTTTACCGTTCACTCACTTATAATTGATGGGATGACCGTAAATGTCGCCCGTGATTCGTCCGGGATTACCAACATTCCCTTTCTTAAACCGGCGGGATCTCCTTCCCAAAAAGGACGGCCCGGCTTGATCCTTTTTTCCTTTAGCCATATTTCTCTTAACAATTCCTCCGCCCGTTACCAGGACAGAAAAATATCCCTCGATGCAGATATCTGGAATGCCGGCGCCCGTATTTCCGTGAGGAACGCGGGGGGGTATTCTCTGGATTTCGATGCCGATTCCCTCAGAGTGATATATCGGAAGGAACCCCTGATATTCTCTTCGCTCGCATTTCTCGGTGAATGGCATGAGGGCAAACTGTTTCTTGGCAGTGCCTCGATGCAGATTCCCGGAATGAAACTGGAGGGCAGAAATATTATCTTTGCCGGCCCCGATTCCACTCTTTCGGGAGAGATTCAGCTTCATGGCAACCCGCGGGATATGGCGGTCTTCATACGAAAACTATATGCCCCCGCTTTACCTTCTCTGACCGGAACGATCGATCTGGCGGTCTCCATGCAGGGAACTCCGCATGTCCCACGCTTCGATGTCCGCTTATCTTTTCCAACTCTGACTGTCGGCGTCTCAGCGCTCAGGAACGGTTTCATCAAGGGAAATCTGACTGCATCTACAGCCATAGTGGATAGTCTCAAGATTGAAGCTTTTGGAGGGAATTTCCAGGGCCATGGAAAAGTCAAGGTCAAGGCTCTGGAGGCCGAAAATATTTTTCTTTCCTTCAGGGGGGTAGATATCTCCAGAATCGGACATCTTTTCAAAAAGGAATTCCCCTGTACCGGTACAATCGAAGGCCGGCTGCAGGGTGGAGGGTCTCTGCACGATCCGGGAATGTTGAACGCGTCTGCTTCCCTGAGACTTTACCAGGCCGGCTATCTCTCACGGCCTTTGCCTGATGTCAGCGCCGACCTCGCCTTCTCCGATGGAACACTGTCCGCCTCACTGCATGGAGGGGGAGCGGAGATTACCTTTGATACGCGTTTTTCCCGGGAAGCAATAGACGGGGAATTTACCGTTTCCACCGACAGCCTTGAAACGATAAGCGGTATTGCCGGTATACCCGGATTATCCGGAAAGGTCTCCGCCCGGGGAACGGTGGGTGGAACCTACCGGTCTCCGGATATCGCCGCCAATATTATCGGAAGAATGATCCGCTATCGCAATTTCCCTGTGGACAACCTAAATGGCCGCATGCAGTATCTGAACAAGACTATCCTCCTGTCCGGTGTAAAATTGAACGGGAATCTTCATTCCCTGGCAAGCCTGGCGCCTCCCCTTCATGTGGACAGCCTTCAGGGCGGCATTGAGTATCACGGAACCATCGAAGGCCTCCTGAAAAATCCGAATGCTGAATTGAGCATACGGCTCACCGGTCCCTCCTGGCGTGGAATGCGGTTCGTAAAAGGAGAGGCGGAGGCCCATCTGGAGAACAGGATCTTGAGCCTCACCAAAAGCTGGCTGGAAAGTGATTCCCTCCGGTTCGATCTTTCCGGGATGTTCAAACTGGATGACCGGCAGGGAAGCGCTGCACTCTCCCTGGAGGAAAAGAAACCGGGCGCCAAAAAACCTACGCTTCCTTCCCAAATTGAGGTACAGGCCCCCGGTGCACCACTCGGTTCGGTGGCTCTGGATTTCAATGTTAAGGATGTGAAAAATCCGGCTGTAACAGCAAACGGAAAAGAAATATCACTGGATGGCCTGGCTCTTCTTTTTCCAACATTACGTGCTTTCGGGGGAACCCTCACCTTTTCCGGCTCATTTTCCGGCGGCGGTATGAAACCGAACGCCATGCTGGATTTCCATATCAACCGTCCCCGCTTTCGTGAAACAGTGCTGGATTCGGCGCGGGCGGAGATAGCCCTGAAAGACAGCATTATGACCATCACGGCGCTGGAAATGTATCGTGAAAAATACTATTCGAAACTTGATGGTACTATCATGCTTGCCAAAACACCGCAATTTTACGCTTTCACCAAAAGGAGTGTCCTGGCACTAACCCTGGCTGGAGAAAATCTCGACCTCCGTTTTATCAAACCATACATCCCCGGCAAGGTTGAATTGAGCGGCATGATGTCCTATCATCTTAATATGAAGGGTACTTTGGAAGATCCTCACCCCGGTGGAACAATAACCTTAAAGGATGTCCTGTTTGATGCCGGATTCGGAGTTCCTCCGGTGAAGAATATGGATGCTGACATCATTCTGAATAACACTGTGGCGAACGTCACCACCCGGAATGCTGAATTTCTGGGGAAGTCGATCGATCTCACTTCCACACTCAACTATGCTCCCGGCCGCTATGGAGGTGATGGGAAGCTGGCGTTGGAAGGCAGGGAAATACTCACTGTTCAGGGAACTTTCGCTCCGGAAGGTATGCGGATAACCTCGCAGATGAACGGAGCGGACCTTTCCCTGGTCGGCCTGGTGGTTCCCATGATGAAAGGGATTACCGGAACGGTGAATTCCAACGTGGTTATCAGCGGCGCACGTAAAAATCTTACATTTGAAGGCAGCCTGGATGCACGGGATATAACTATGAATCCCCCCTGGGTAGACATGCCGATTAAAAATGGGATCGTACGCATGAGTTTTTCCCCAAGCCAGGTGGCGGTTGATTCTGTGTTCGTCCATAGCGGGAATGGGACGATTCTCATTACCGGGACCATCGATGACATCCTGCAAAAAAAATGGAGCGGGCAGTTGTCCGGCTCGGTAAATAATATACGCATAAGACAAAAAAACATGTTTGATGCAGTCGTAAAATCTGCTCAACTGGAGTATTCCCCGACCGGAGGCGCTTCCCTTCTGAAGGGGAACGTGGATTTCGGCAGCACGAGGATACTTTACAATATCGATATACAGAAGCTTCTCAGCTCTGCCGGGGCTGCCGGTAAAGGGAAAGAGCCGCCGGAGATAGTGAAACAAACACGGCTCCAGATACAGATCAGCGGCGGAGACCAGTTCTGGCTGGATGACAATTTGGCGCATGTCCATCTTCTTCCTGAAGTTAATCTGGTAGGGACACTGGCCAAACCCGCCTTAATCGGACGGGTGGAAGCGAGCGAAGGATATGTTCTTTATCTTGACCGTAAATTCACAATCCAAAAGGCTGCCCTCGAATTCATCGATCCGGAGGAGTTGAATCCCACCCTGGATATAGAAGCACAGGCCAAAGTTACCGGCAATCAGGGTAATGGAACCGCATCATATACCATTACACTGGGTGTAACGGGTGAAATGAAAAAGCCGCAGATAGCTTTAAGCTCCGATCCTCCGCTCGAAAAGGCGGATATCCTTTCACTTCTCAACCTCGGAGTTACCCGTCAGCAGATAGGTTTCGGTGCGGCGCAGAGTGACACAACCGTCTCGCTGCTGGGAATTCTCCAGAATCGAGCGGGAAATTTGGCCACTCTTCAAATTTCCGAATATATGGGGAGGCAGTTGGAAGGCATGCTCGGATTGAAAAGTTTAAACATCGAGGGAAACCTGTTTCAAACAGGCCAGCAGTCAACAGGCGCGCGCCTCACCGCTACAAAGAAGATTTCAGAAAATGTGGAAGTATCCTATATTACATCACTCGGCCGTCTGAATGACCAGGGCATACGAGTCGTTTACGATCTAACCAAATCCATTTCCCTGCAGGGCGAGACTGTTCAGCAGGGAAAGTCGAGCCTGGATGTACTCTACAAGTTGAGATTCAAATGATGATTTTCATGAGATCGATATCTATTGCAATCCTTCTCCTTCCTTTGTTTTACCGCGGCGTTTCTGCCGTTGAGCCGGAAAAGGTGAATGTGCGCAAAATAAATTTCGAGGGTAACCATGTTTTCAGCAACGGCAGCCTGCGAAAGCTCATGGCGACCCACGCCCGGGGATTATTTACATCTTCCCGCTACAGTCCGGATGTTTTCGATAATGATCTACAAAATATACAAAAATTCTATGTCGAAAACGGGTATCTTGAAGCAGCGATCGCCAGGGTCAAAATCGATTCAGTCGGAAATAATTTTACCATTGACGTCTCCATTTTCGAAGGTAAGCCGACCAAGGTGGAGAGCATTTCTTTTATTGGAAACAGTGTTTATACCACCAAAGAACTCATGCAATCCGTTCCATTGAAGCCGGGGGATCCTCTCAAGAGCGCCCTAGTCCGTGACAGCATAGCCGCCATCATGACCAGATATGGTGAGAAGGGGTACCTGAGCGTGCAGATTACCCCGGACATTAAGGTAAATCACGAGATTCACCTGGCCATTGCTACCTTTGACATTCAGGAAAAAGACCAGTATACCGTGGGCGAAATAACAATTAACAACTTGAAGAAAACACATGAGATTGTGGTTACACGCGAGTTTCTCTTCAAAAAAGGAGATGTGCTCAATTACTCGAACTTGCTGAAAACAGAACGGAATCTCTACCTCGCCGGACTTTTCAATACTGTTTATATTCATCCTGAATCATACTCTTCCCCGGACACCACGAAAAAGAATATCGTAGTTGATCTCCGTGAACGCAAAGCAGGGGAATTCGATATCGGTGCAGGTTATGCGACTATCGATAAATTTCGCGGGACTCTCAGCGTCCAGGATAACAATTTCCTGAGCGCCGGCAGGAGAGCAGGATTTTCCGGCATTTTGAGCGGGAAAAGTCAGAATGCCAAGGTGAATTATTCCCAGTTTTGGACTCTGGGGCTGCGGCTGCGGACAGATGTCAATGGTATCGCGGAATATGATGTAGAACCGGGATACGACGTGAGGCGTATAGGAGGAAATATCTCGTTCAGTCGGAAAATATCCGATTACACGACCGCACTGCTCTCTTACCGTCTTCAAAAGATACGCATCACAAACATCGAAACAGTCACCATACCCCAGGGACTTGAAACCGGAAACCTGAGAACTCTTGAATTACAAGGGTCTTATGACAACCGGAACGATCTCCTGAATACCACCGGGGGGACTTATCTCGATACGACAAATGACCTGGTCGGTACGTTTCTCCAGGGGACAAACAGTTATGTATCAACCCTCTGGACTTTCAAGCAGTTTTATCAGGCGGCCGATTATGCCGTTCTGGGCACTGCTCTTCAGATCGGCGCAAAGGGAATTTTTACCCACCCCCAGATTCCCATCAGTGAGCTTTTTTATGCCGGAGGACCGAATGCCTTGCGCGGGTATGCCTATCAGAGCGTGGGGCCGGCCGATGTAAACGGTGTGCCGCTGGGCGGGCGGGCGCTCCTGGTCTGGAATATCCTTGAAATTCGTATCCGGCTGTACAAGATATTCGGCATTGCATTTTTCGCCGATGCAGGTACTGTCTGGGCCGACCCCAGACATGTCCGGTTCAGTGATATCCGGTATGACGCCGGTTTCGGTCCCCGGATCGTCACCCCGATAGGAGTGATCAGGGCAGACATCGGATATAAAATCGGCCGCAAAAAAGGCGAATCCAAAAGCGAGTTCTACTTTGCCATGGGGCAGGCATTTTAAAACAATACAAAGCTTTCGCCATCTAGCTAAGGAGCACAATTCATGCTTTTCCTGCAATTCCTCTCGCTGCTAAAAAAAACGTTTAATGCATGGATGAAGGGCAATGTGTCGGTGCTTGCCGCCGCGCTGGCATATTATACAATCTTCTCCATAACGCCCCTGTTTATATTCCTGCTCACCATAATCAGCCTGTATCTGAGCCGGACGGATGCTCAGGTATGGCTTCTTGAGAATCTTCAGCCTTTCATCGCTGAACCGGTGGTGCAGGCGATCAATAACATGCTCAACAGCATTCAGAGCCCTCCCGCAACCATCATCGCCACACTATTCGGACTTCTGACCTTTTTGCTCGGAACCACCCAGATTATTCTTCATCTCCGGTATTCTCTGAATACATTATGGGATGTCCCGGTTCGGGAAGGGAACGGTATCCTGAGCGAAATCAAACGAGAAATCAAAACAAGGTTTTCTACCTTTCTCATCGTTATCGGCATCGGCATTTTTTTTATTGCGCTGGTAATCGCGAGCGCATACCTGACCGCCATGGGAAAGCACCTGAATACGCTTATGCCCGCTCTATGGTTCGGACTGCAGGTCTCCGACTTCCTGATCTCGGTCGGGCTGACCACTCTCCTTTTTGCCGTGATATTCAAAATCATTCCTGATGCGGAGATCGCCTGGAGCGATGTCTGGATCGGCTCGATGGTCACCGCATTCCTGTTCTCGCTGGGCAAATTCCTCCTGGGAATGTATTTCACTAAAGGCGCTATTACTTCAGCGTATGGGGCGGCAGGATCCCTGATCATTATCATTCTTTGGCTGTATTATTCGGCGCAGATTTTCTTTTTCGGGGCGGAATTCATTCGTGAGTATTCAATGAAATTAGGCTCCCGGCGCAAAAAGCGGCACAGAGAACCATATCTGGAATCAGGAGAAGAACATTTGACATGGACATAAAAGAGTAATAAAGAAGGCACAAAGGCACAGAGGCACAAAGGAAAAAGAAATATGAGCATTTAAAATCGAGTATGCAAAAGCCTTTTATTTTACAAGCGTTTATAATTCAGTTTTCTTTAGCTTATCAAAGCTTCTCGCCGCGCTGTCCAAAGAGAATCCCATTCCCGAGAAAAGCATGATCGCCGCAATTTTCAGGTACTGAAAAAGTAATTGGGTATGGTAAGAGTGATCAGATAGTGAAACGAGTTCAGGATAACGGTCATGCCGAACTTGTTGCCGCTTCGCGGGAACGATGAAACCGTTTCGGCATCTATTTTTAAAATGTGTGTGCATATTTTCTTACCAGAACAATGAGATGAAATAACTTTCCCCCGCTTGAATCTTGCCTGTGAAATAGTACTTGACTTTTTTTAGAAAAATGTATTAATTTAGTAAAGATAATCATTACTAATAAACACCGAGGATTTGCCAGTGCAGCCTGATCCTTTGTTTCGGATAACTCGCCAGCGGCGAATAATATTGCAGGAAATCAGAAAGGTGAATACTCACCCCACCGCCGATGAAATTTACAGTATGGTACGCACCGTGATTCCTCATATCAGCCTGGGGACCGTGTACCGTAATCTGGAAATTCTCGCTGAAAAGGGGTATGTGGATAAACTGGAATATGGGGGACAGCGGCGTTTTGACGGGAACAGGGAAAAGCATTATCACATACAGTGTCTCGGCTGCGGTTCTGTTAAGGATATTCCCCTGAATACTGTGGAGAGCTTCGAGGTATCCCCTGAAAAGATGCGTCAATACCGCGTTTGCGGGTATCGCCTTCTGTTCCAGGGTGTCTGCGAGGACTGCAATGCAAAGGGGTCGCTGGTGCACTGGGCATCCCGCTGAGCGAAGTACCGAAAGAGTCATAAACAAACCAGTTAACAATCATCGAAAGAGGTACAGTCATGAAAGCAAGAAGAGAGTTTTTAAAAGGATCCCTGATAGTTACAGGCGCAGCGATGGTGGGGAATGAAGTGCAGGCGCAGGCGGCCAAAGTATTCCCGGTTGGATTGATATACACAAAGGGAGCTCCCGGACGGTGGGCAGGCAAGGAAGGCTCTCATGCGCCACAAGTGACAGTCGAGGGCAAAAACGTCAAAGTAGTAACTACCCATCCCATGACGGAAAAACATTTCATCGTCAAACATACTCTGCTGACTCCGAACGGCAAGGTTCTCGGTGAAAAAACCTTTTCAAACACCGACACTGCAGCTGAGTCATCCTATGAACTGCCCGAAGGATTCAAAGGCGCTCTATGGATTACGAGCTTCTGCAATCTGCACGACCTGTGGCTCACTGAAATCAAGGTTTGATGTGAAACCTCTCGTTTACGGGAGGAATAAGGATACTATACATGACGATATAATAATTGCCCTTGTTTTAGTGCTTATTCCAATAAGCGTTCAAAATGGCATGATTTCCATTTTTAACCTCACCCCGGCCCTCTCCTAATTAGGAGAGGGTGCCCGAAGGGCGGGTGAGGTTTTACGCCAATTTGAAAAATAATTGGAATTAGATCCTGAAACGAGTTCAGGATGACACGTGTCATGCCGAACTTGTTTCGGCATCTATTTTTACATCATGGTAATCCTCTAATCCAGTGAATCATGGT
>JAUYCD010000165.1 GCA_030692375.1 Candidatus Latescibacter sp.
CCAGCATAGGGCCGTTGCTGTTATAAATTCTGTTACCGGTAATTTTTCTTCCCACAGGAACAATCTCGCCGCCCGTATTGAGTATTGCCACTTCCGGCTTGCCATATACCTTTATACTTTTCCGGCCCGATGCTGCCATAACCGCAACATGCGAAGAAGAAATGAGCGTCCCTTTTTCAAGCACCCTCTGCCCGCTGGCGATATCTTCTCCTTTTACACAGATATTCTGACCTTTCTTTACCGATTTCAACATCTCGACCATTCCGTCTTCAAGCTGGTGCGTATCCTCAACCATGATTACCGAATCAGTACTTAGAGGAACAGCCGCTCCGGTCATTATCTTTATACACTCGCCGGGCTTTATTTCTTTTCCGAATGTTTCTCCGGCCTGAATCAAGCCGGTGCATGTGAGTAGTACGCCCGCCGATTCCGCCTGCGCCGCTTTGAGGGCATAGCCGTCGACAGCCGATTTATGAAAAGGAGGCATGGGGATTTTTGAGAAGATATTTTCGGCCAAAACCATGCCGACAGTATCGGCAATGTACATACGTTCGGCTGGCAGCGCCGCTGAAGTATCAAGTACAATTTTCAAGGCCTCTTCAAATGAGATCATGGGCGAAATCCCGTTTTATCAGGTGCAGCGCAGTAGCCTTGAAGGATATATAAACCTCACGGCCGATCTTCAAATCCATATCCTCCATCGATTGCCTGGTTATAGAGGCGACCAGGGAAAAACCGCAGTCCACGTTGAGCTTAAACGCCAGTTTCCAGGGCTCGATGCCGGTTATGACACCCCTGAAGTTATTGCGGGCGCTGCTCGATTCCCGCTGTTTCGATACCACAACATCCTCCGGCCTTATGCAGATATAAACCTCATCGTCTTTTTCCAGTTCAGAAACCGCTTCGATACTATTCGCTCCCGTTTTGACCGAACAGAGATTATCAGCCTTATCGAGAATTTTTCCTTCAAGGATGGTCCTTACCCCCACAAAAATCGCCGCTTCTTTCGAGACCGGCCTGGTGAATATCTCATCCGGACTGCCTGTCTGCACTATCCTGCCTTCTCTCATCACTGCTATCGTATCGGCCAAAGCGAGGGCCTCTTCCTGGTCATGAGTAGTGAAAATAGCGGCGGACCGGGTTACTTTAATCGCTCGCCGTAACGAGTCGATCAAGGTTTCTCTGTACTGTTCCTCCAGGCTGGCAAAAGGCTCGTCGAGTAAAACCAGTTTAGGGCGGCTGGAAAATGCACGGGCCAGCGCCACGCGATGACGCTGGCCCTGGGAAAGCTGGGAAGCGCGGGTATTTCTTACATGTTCGATTTTGAAAAGCTCGAGCATTTCCCGCACTCTTTCCGGATCACGTAAGCCCCTTAAACGAAGAGGCAAGGCGACATTGTCATATACCGTCCCTTTTAACAGATAAGGCTCTGAAAAAACATAGGACATCTCCCGCCGCAGATTTACAAATTCTTTACTGCTGAGTACTTCTCTGCCGAACAGCTCGATGTTTCCCGATCGAGGCTTTTCATGCAGGGCAATGATATGTAAAAGGGTGGTCTTGCCCGCACCGTTCGGTCCGATAATTCCAAGAATCTCTCCCTCTTTTACCGCAAGCTCGTCTATTTCCAGCCGGAATTTCGAATCAAAACCAAAGATCAGGCTGTGAATCTTTACCATGATATTATGCCCGGTGCTGCTGAATAAACGTAAGCGCAAGGTTTACCAAAAAGCTCAAGACTAAAAGTATTAGTCCCAAGGCAATGGCCAGAGCAAAATTTCCTATCTGGGTCTGAAGCACGATATCCGTTGTCAGAACGCGGGTCTGGCCTTTGATGTTGCCTCCCACCATCATGACCGCTCCCACCTCTGAAATCACGCTTCCGAAGCCGGCAATTACCGCCGCTGCAATAGACAGCCGGGCTTCCCTGACCATAAGGTATAAAGCCTGTATCTGGTTTGCGCCCAGGGACAGTATCTGGCGGTAAACTTTAGTTTCCATACCCTGGAGCGCGGCAAGAGTCAATCCTGTAATGATGGGCAGGGCGATAATAACCTGGGCCAGAATCATGCCTTTAACCGTATAAAGCCAGCCCAAAGCGCCTAAAGGACCATTGCGGAATAAAAAAAGGCATACTACCAGGCCCACCACTACCGGTGGAAGCCCCATGCCGGTATTGATCAGTGTAATCAGTAATTTTTTCAGAGGGAACTTTTTCACCGCTATCAATGCGCCTAAAGGCACGCCGATAAACACTGCGATGAGGGTCGCAATGACACAGACGAACAGGGAGAGCTTCACTATGGAAAATACTTCACTGTCCAGGGAAAAAATCAGACCTGCTCCTTGTTTAATCCCCTCCTCAATGAAGTTCATATACACCCTTTTCGGTAAAAAAAAGCTGCTGCCCGAACTTATCTTTTTTAAACGTATCGATTATCTCCCTTACTTCACGCGAGAGCATAAAATCATAGAATGCTTTTGCGCCCGGCACGTTTATTTTCGATGATACTTTGGGATTTACCGGGATAAGGCTGTAGAAATTTTTTAACAGAGGGTCTCCTTCGGAAACTATGATGAGTTGGAGTGTTTTCTGTAAAGTAAGATATGTGGCGCGGTCCGCCAGGCAATACCCGAGCTTTTCATCCGCGATCCGGAGGGTCTGAGCCATGCCCTGGCCAGCCTCCAGATAGTTCCCTTTGGCAGGAGTACAATCTGCGTTCTTCCATAGCGACAACTCTTTTTTATGTGTGCCGGAGTTATCCCCGCGCGATACAAACAATGATTTACCGGAGCATACCTTTTTGAATGCCTCTTTTATGCTCTGTACGCCTTTCACGTTCGCCGGGTCGCTCGGAGGGCCTGTTAGTACAAATTCGTTATGCATAAACGTAGTTCTCATGGCGCCGAATCCTTCCCGGACAAACGGTATTTCATCTTCCGGGCTGTGCACCAGAAGGATATCCGCTTCCCCCTGTCTGCCGAGCTGCATCGCCTGGCCAGAACCAACAGCAATCGGTTTAAGAGTATATTCACCCTTTTTGTTGAAAAGCTCCGCCAAAACGTCCAGTAATCCCGTGTCCTGCACGCTGGTAGTGGTAGCCAGGATTACGGTTTTATTCTTTTGCGCTTCCAAATGCTGATTAAAAAACAGCCCCGTTAAAAGAAAAAGGAATAAAAAGACACTATATTTTTTAGTCATTTTAGTTTAATCGGTTATGTCATCCGGTAAGAATTTTTGAAAAAGTTGCGCCGTGATTGCACATTTAGATCCTGAAACGAGTTCAGGATGACTCTTGTCATGCCGAACTTGTTTCGGCATCTATAGATACGATAACGAACCTTATCTAATAACATACCCGGATTAGTTTATCCTTTCTTCCGCGCTGTAAATATTCATTCTGTTGCCCCTGGCAAAACCCACCAGTGTTATTCCCATATCCCGAGCCAGTTTAACTGCCTGGGCGGTAGGAGCGCTTCTCGAAATCACCATCGGAATTTTACATTTCTGGGTCTTAAATAATACTTCCGAGGAAATACGCCCGCTGGAAATCATTATTTTGCTCCCGAAATCAACTTTTTCGCGCAGCCCCTGCCCGATTACTTTGTCGATCGCGTTATGCCTGCCGATATCTTCCTTAAAAATCAACATATGCTCCTTGTCGGCGAGCGCGGCGCTGTGAACGCCTCCCGTCTTATTAAAAACTTCGGATTTACCCTGAAATTCAACCATAAAGGCGTTAATTCCGGAGGCGTCGATCCTCAATTGTGAAGTGATCTTACTCTTGTTAAGAATGTCTGCGGCAGTATAGAACAATATTCCTTTTCCACAACCGGAGGTATACAGTCGTTTAAAAACCAGATCAAAGTCTTTATTGTTATCGGCAAGATCTATAGTTGCAACCCATTGCTCCCTGTTAATATAAATATTTATTATCTCTTCCGAATTAATAATCAAGCCTGATGTAAAGAGAAAACCCCGAACCAGGTCTTCAAGATCGGAAGGACAACACAGGAGGGTGACCAGTTCTTTATCGCCAATCATAAGTGTCAAAGGAATTTCTTCAATAACAAAGTCCTCGATAACTTCCTTTACATTTCCTTTAAACCTTGTAACCTGGAACGAAGTAATCACTTTATTAAATCTCCATCATAATTTCCCGTTATCACGGTTAGATCGTGCGGTGTATTAACATTACAAAAAATTTTCCTGTTACTGTCATTGTCCGCCAAATCCAAATAATAGGCATTGACAGTTGTTAAAAAATTTTTAATTGATTTATCATTTCCATTTACTATGTATTCGCTGACAGCATCTTTTACATGTTTGTTATAAACAGCATGGAGGGGTTCGATACAGGAACCGATTCTGGGGACTATACAGTCGCAATGAAGCATAGTACTGCAATTGGTCTGTGTTCTGATTATATGGCTACTAAGAAAAGGCATATCGCAGGCTACAACAAAAACTGCATCTTTTGAGGTATGAGTCAAAGCGGAATGAATTCCTCCGAGCGGCCCTGCATCCCTGAATATGTCTTTTGTCAGTAATACCTTATCCTCGTACAGATTGAAATTCTCGGTGACATTTGTCACGATAATGATTTCCTCGAATATCTCATCCAGAAAGTCTATTGTCCTTTTAATAATCGGAACCCCATGTATGTCAATGAAAGCCTTATTCTGTCCGGCCATACGGGAATTCTTGCCGCCTGCCAACACAGCAGCGGCTACATTTTTTACTTTGTCCTTCAAAAGGCGCCATCCTTGTTTAGTCTATATTTTCTCAATTCTAACGGCGCATACTTTTGTCTCGGGAATTTTTGCCACAGGATCGAGAGCCGCATTGGTGATGACGTTTGTCGGACTTTCGTGAAAATGGAAGGTCATGGATACCACTCCCTTTTTACAGATATCAGTCACTTTTGTCCTTACCCTTACTCTCCCCCTGCGGGATAAAACGTACACCATTGAGTCATCGGTAATCCCAAACTGAACCGCATCCTGCGGGTTAATTTTCAGTAACTCCCAGCCGTCCAATTTCTCGAGTCCGGCCACTCTCCGTGTCATGGTGCCGGTATGGAAGTGGTAGAGGCTGCGGTCGGTCGTGAGTATCAGCGGGTAGTCGTCATCCGGAAGTTCGGCAGATTCCCTGTACACAAGGGGTTTGAATATGCCTTTTCCGCTTGCCGTGTTGAATCGCTCGGTGTGAAGGATCGGAGTTCCGGGATGCTCGCGAGAAATGCAGGGCCACTGTATACCCACATCCTCGATGCGGTCATAAGTAATACCGGCGTAAATCGGCGAGACAGTTGAAATCTCCTCCATGATCTCACGCGGGTGCGAGAATTCAAAGCCTTTAGCACCCATCTTCTGGGCGATCCGGCATGTTATCCACCAGTCGGGTTTCGCGTCACCGATCGGTTCTATGGCCTTTCGTATTCGCTGGATGCGACGCTCGGTGTTCGTGAATGTGCCGTCAGTCTCCGCAAATGACGCGGCAGGCAGCACGACATCGGCCAAAAGCGCCGTTTCCGTAAGGAAAATGTCCTGGACCACGAGAAAATCAAGTTTTTTCAGGGTCTCCACGACATGTGTGGAGTTGGCCTCGCTCAGAACCGGGTTCTCCCCGACGAGGTACATCGCCCGGATACCGCCGTCACCGATAAGGTCGAACATCTCGGTGCTGGCCACTCCCGGCGCGCCGCTCAGGGCGCAACCCCAGGCCGACTCGAATTTTTGCCGTATTTCCGGACTGTCGACCTTCTGGTATCCGGGATAGACGTTGGGCAGCGCTCCGAGGTCGCACGCGCCCTGGACATTGTTCTGCCCCCTCAGGGGGTTCACACCCGAGGACGGTTTGCCTATGTTCCCCGTCAGGAGGGCGAGATTACTGACCGCGAGGACGTTATCGGTGCCGTGCGAATGCTGGGTGATGCCCATGGCGAAGAGGATGGAGGCCGGTTTGACGGTGGCATAGCAGCGGGCCGCCTCGATGATCTTTTCCCGGGGTACGCCCGTGGTCCGTTCGACAAAGGCCAAGCCGTAATGCAAAAGCGATTTCTTGAAAGCAGCGAAATTCTCACAGCGCTTTTCGATAAAATCCGCGTCATACAGCCCTTCATCAACGATCACGCGCATCATGCCCATGAGGAGCGCCACATCGGTGCCCGGCCGGTGCTGGAGAAAGATTTCCGCGTGCCGCAGAAGGTCGATTCTCTTGGGATTGGCGACGATGAGCCGCGCGCCGTTCCGGACCGCTTTTTTCACCTTGAGCCCGATGATCGGATGGGCGGCGGTGGTATTGGAGCCGATCGCGAGGATGCATCGCGCTTCGGATATCTCATTGATGGAGTTCGTCATGGCGCCGCTGCCGAAACTTTGAGCCAGTCCCGCAACGGTGGGCGAATGACACAGCCGCGCGCAGTGGTCCACATTGTTTGTTCCCATGACCGCTCGTGCAAATTTCTGGATCAGATAGTTCACTTCGTTGGAGCACTTTGCGGAGGAAACGGCGACAAATCGTTCTCCCCTGTTCTCGGCGAATTTCTTTGTTACAAGGGCCAGAGCTTCGTCCCAGCCGGCTTCGACAAATTCGCCGTCTTTCTTGATAAGCGGCGTTGTCAGCCGGTCGGGATGGTTGATGAAATCATAGCCGAACCGGCCTTTGACACAGAGGCTTCCCCGGTTTACGGGGTTTTCACGGTCGGCGCGGACGCCGACAATGGTATCGCCCCGGACGCCGAGGTAAATCCCGCATCCCACGCCGCAATAGGTACAGACCGTTTTCACTTCCCGGGACGGCTGCCGGTTATGTTTCGGAACCAGCGCCCCGACAGGACACCGTGAAACACATTCACCGCACGACTCGCATACCGATTCTACGATGGGTTTATCGCCGAAGGTGCCGATTTTTGTTTTATAGCCGCGGTGTAAAAAGTCGAGCGCGTTGACTCCCTGGATCTCATCACAAGTTCTCACACAGATGCCGCAGAGCACACACTTGTTCGGGTCGAGATCGAAAAAAGGATTGGAGCTGTCTATTGGGGATAACCTCTTCGGCATCCTCATACGGTCCAATCGGACGCGGTCGATGCCGACGAACGCCGCGATTTTCTGAAGCTCGCAATGATTATCCTGTTTACAGGCAAGACAATCCGAATGATGATCTGTGATGAGCAGCTCAGTCGCAATACGGCGCACTTTGGCGATCTCGGGGCTCTCCGTCCTGACAACGATGCCCTGCTCGACAGGGGTTTTACACGAGATCGTCATTCCCCTTCCCTCTATTTCAATCATGCATAATCGACATACACCGGTCGGTTTCAGGTCCGGGTGATGGCAGAGATGAGGAATGTAGATACCGTTTTCAAGAGCTGTTTCCAGTACGGTTTTCCCTTTCTCAGCGGTTACGACCAAACCGTCGATGGTAAGGGTGATGCTATCCATTATTGTACTCCCTCTGTCCTTTTTTACCTAAACAGGAGATACTGAAACGAGTTCAGCATGACGGGATTCGGCATGACCTGTCATTCTGAACATGCACCTCGTCACCCTGAACTCGTTTCAGGGTCTACCAAGATTATTATATCAGCCTGTAGTATGGGTTATGAGACAAAAACAGCATCGAATCTACAGACCTTTTTACAGATTCCGCACTTTTCACACATATTATTATCAATGATGTGGGGTTCTTTTTTATTTCCCCTTATTGCCTCAGAAGGGCATTTCCGGGCGCATAAAGTGCATCCGGTGCATTTACCCGCATCAATCGAATAGTTTATCAAGGCTTTGCAGACAAGGGCGGGGCATCTTTTATCCTTCACATGAGCTTCGTACTCGTCAAGGAAATATCGAATGGTGGTAAGTACAGGATTCGGCATTGTTTGGCCCAGGCCGCAGAGCGAACCCTTTTTTACCGCTTCCGCCATTTCGACGAGTAATTCTATGTCTTCCGGCTTTCCTTTACCCTTCGTGATATCCTCAAGGATTTCCCTCATCTGGAACGAGCCCAACCGGCAGGGCACGCATTCCCCACAGGACTCCTTCACGGCGAAATCAAGAAAAAAGCGGGCGAAATCCACCATACAGTTGTTCTCATCCATAACGACCATACCGCCCGAGCCCATGATCGATCCCACCGCATTCAGAGAGTCATAGTCCACCGGTGTATCGAGAAGAGCGGCGGGAATGCATCCCCCGGAAGGTCCGCCCGTTTGAACGGCTTTGAATTGTCTGTCTTCGAGGATTCCTCCACCGATTTCAAATATCATCTGTCGTAACGTTATACCCAAAGGTACTTCGATAAGCCCGGTCCGTTTTACCTTGCCAACCAGGGCAAATGTTTTTGTGCCGCTGCTCTTCTCGGAGCCGTACCGGGCGAACCATTCGGCTCCGTACTGGAAGATGCGGGCCACGGACACAAGGGTTTCTACATTATTGATGATGGTGGGTTTTCCCCACAGGCCGGAGACAGCGGGAAACGGAGGACGAGTGCGTGGCATTCCGCGCTCACCCTCGATCGATGCTATGAGCGCCGTTTCCTCGCCGCAGACGAATGCGCCGGCCCCTTCCTTTATCTTTATCTCAAAATCGAAACCGGAACCCAGGATGTTTTTACCTAATAGATTGTATTCTTTAGCCTGGTCAAGCGCCATGCGCAGTCGATCGAGGGCAAGAGGATATTCCGCACGGCAATAAATGTATCCCTGGCTTGCTCCAATGGCATACCCTGCGATAAGCATCCCTTCCAAAAGAGAATGAGGATCTCCTTCCAGTACCGACCTGTTCATAAAAGCGCCTGGGTCGCCTTCATCTGCATTACAGATAAGGTATTTCATTTCGCTTTTTGTATTTCTGCAAAACTGCCATTTTCGCCAGGTAGGAAAACCTGCACCGCCCCTTCCTCTCAAACCCGATCTTTTTATCTCATCGATTATTTCATCCGGACTTTTGGTGAGGGCATTTCTGAGGCCGCCGTAACCGTCATTCGAAAAGTAGTGGTTTATATTTGTGGGATCGATAAACCCACAGTTTTTAACAACTCTTCTTATTTGGGGCTTAAAGACCGGGGTATCGAAAAGTTTCGGAATCCCCGTAACGCTTCCCTCGCCGATTGTTCCCAAAGCATAATCAGGGAGAGGATTATCGGTGAGCAGATATTCTTCTATAAGTTCAATCGCCTTTTCGGAATTTATGTCACCGTAACAAATCCCCGGTCGGGATTGCTTAAAAATACAGATTATCGGCTCGGCGTAACATAATCCGATACAACCGACTTCGATGATCTGGCAGTCGAGGCCTCGTTTTCTCGACTCGTTCCGAAAGGTATCGAGAACCTCTAATGAGCCGGCTGATCGGCCGCAAGTAGCCGTTCCAACAAAAATTAACGGCTTCTGGCCGGAATGTAATGCCAACCATTCTTCTTGAGCTTTTTGAATCACCTTAGCGAAATCCATATTGATCCTTAATCACCTTTTACTAAAAAGTTCCGCCACTTTCTTCGGTGTAAGATTCGCTTCGACTTTTTTGTTTATCATGATACAGGGAGATAGACCGCAAGCTCCTATACACGCCACCGTATCGAGCGAGTATTTCAAATCGGGAGTGGTTTCTCCTTCGTGTATTTCAAGATGTTTCTCAATTTCCTCCTGTATGAGGGGTGCACCCCTGACATAACATGCTGTACCCCGGCACACCAGAATATGATTCTTCCCGATGGGAGTAAATCGGAACTGGGCATAAAATGTCGCCACCGCATACACGCGGCTTTCCGGAACACCGGTGAATGCAGCCGTCCCCAGCATCGCCTCATCGGAAAGATAGCCGCACTCCGATTGAATCCGCTGTAAAATGGGGATCAACTCATCCTTTTTCCCGTTGAATGAAGAAAATATTCTGCTCATACGCTCATCCATAATAGTACCCACTTATAGTGTTGCGTGACAACAACGCTCGCTTCCAAAAAACCTTTCTGCGTGAGGAATAACTGGCATCTTGGATAATTCTAATGCTCGTGAGATGGGAGAAGTACACTCCTGATACGTGCCGGCAATCGTTGAATACGGCCAGGCGGAAAGGTGAATAGTACTGAGAATCCCTGTATCTTTCACAGAATCGAAAAGATGTTGTCTTCTGATAATTTTAGTAACTTATTTAATATTATTTTCATCTCTTGTCAAGAGAAAAGCTTAACAAAATACATAATTGGATAATATTATTTATGATATGTCAGATAATGGTTTCCGGGGACATTGTCAGGATGTGCTCGAACTATATTTTTAGTAACGGATATTCATCATCCAGTGACGAAGATTCGTTAAAAAAGAGGTTTTTTCATCGTTTAGACCCTGAAACAAGTTCAGGGTGACACGGTCATGCCGAACTTGCTTCGGCATCTACAATGGTATCACGGGAGCGTTAATCGGGGGATTTCGATAATTTCTGGAGCTCGAGACAGATTTTCATAACCAATGAGAATTGCCTCACGCTTTTTTCTTACCGAATTAATAACATGCACCGAATCGCATCTCTTAAGATCGTTAAGCGTAATAATTTTTTCTTTGATTATATTCCTGTCGAGCAGCCAGGCGCGATAGGTGCCGGGAAGCAGCCCGCATGTAACCGGCGGAGTTACCAGTTCACCATGAAGCCTGAAGACCACGTTGGCAATAGTCGTTTCAGTGATCTCCCCATGCTCATTCCATAACAGGATATCGTCACAATCTGCTGAATCTGTTACGGCTGATTCGTATACTTCACGGTTCGTAGTTTTGTGATATACATAAGGGTTCTTGGAATCAACCGCTTTCGAAGCCAGTCCTAACCGTACCGGGCGTGCCGGAGCGGTATTGTCGAGAGGGGAATATTCACACGAGATATCGCCTTCCTGTGAAACGAGAACCCGTACTTTTTGCGGGAAAGCTGGAAATGATTCCTCCCTGTTTTCAAGTTTTTTCAGAACATGTTCCATACTCACCGGTATTCCGAAATATTCCGCCGAATCACGCAACCGCCTGAGATGATAATCGAGGAGGAAATACTTTTCCTCCTGAGTATAGAGCAAAGTTTCCAGAAGAGAGAATCCTGTCGTTTTTTTCATTAAAACCTGCGATTTGGTCTGGCATTCCTCGTACTCTTCAGTGCTGGAAGAATCCCATACAATTCCGCCGCCGACTCCATACTCCGCCAGTTTCAGTTCCCTGTCAACAAGCACGGTGCGAATTGCGACATTGAACTGCGCCTTCCTTTCCGGAGTTATAAAACCGATACAGCCCGTGTAAATATTTCGCGGAGTAGTTTCCAGGCCGGCGATTATTCTGGTAGTGTTTGATTTCGGAGCGCCGGTAATCGAGGCGCAGGGAAATAGAGCACTGAGAATTTCACAGACTGATGCGCTGCTTTCCGCAGTGACCGTGGATGTCATCTGCCAGACAGTGGGATACCGTTCAATATCAAACAATCGCAGCACTTTCACACTGCCTGTTTCGGCGATGCGTCCCAGATCATTGCGTATCATATCCACTATCATGATATTTTCGGCGCGGTTTTTTTCCGAATTATATAACCAGTCCGCCCGCGCTTTATCCTCCGAAAGAGTAAGGCCGCGGGAAGCGGTTCCTTTCATTGGACGGGTTGTCAATCCGGAACCGTTCAGGTGAAAAAACAGCTCCGGCGAGGCCGAACAGACAGCAAACCTGCCTGTATCCAGGTATGCACCGTATTCAGCCTGCTGCGCCTGAATGATTCGACGGAATAAATGCCATGGATCCGCAAAGAACGGGGCATGAAGACGATAGGTATAATTTACCTGATAGGTCTCTCCTCTTGCGATATAGTCCTTGATGCGGGAAATTGCCTCATTATAAGTCCGGCGATCGATCGAGGGATTCCAATTGATGGGAATTTCTGCAGAAAATAATGGAACATCAGGGAGTTTAATGATATCCGGGGCGGCGTAAAGTCCAAACCATAGCAGAGGAAAAGAAGAAGATGAACGTACGCGGAAGGAAGGATCAAAAGCCGGAGATGCTTCATAACTGATAAAACCTGCGGCAAAAAACCCCTGTTCGTAAACCATCCTTTCTACTGTATTCAGAGCTGAAACAACGTCATCTATAGTATTCGCTGTGATTACATGCCGAACATTACGGAAATGAAGCCATTGCTTTTCTCGAGCATCATGAATAATAACCTGGTTTTCCATTCTATGCAGCTTATCTTCGAAAAACGCTGATCTGTACAAAAATCAACATTTTTCCTGGCTTTCTTTCAATTTATTAAACAGGTCTTCCCCGATGCACTTTTTTGCATATTGACACCATTGAATACATGACCCTATATCATTATAAATAGTAAAACCGCAATCGCAATTCACTTTTTTATCGGTAGAAAAAAACTCGGCTTCTCCACCGCATTTTGGACATGTTTTGATTTCAAGAGTTGGCGTCCTCAAATTAGCAGCACCGGGACATTGTTCCAACATATCTTGAATACCTCCAGTTATACATGACGACATATATTATTGCGTTTCTTTTCAAAATAGATGCCGAAACGGTTTCATCGTTCCCGCGAAGCGGCAACGAGTTCGGCATGACACGTGTCATCCTGAACTCGTTTCAGGATCTAAACACTCAAAATATGCGCAATTATTTCTGTCGTCAAATATAGTTTAAAACAGCCCTACAATTCTGCCTTCGGCATCGATATCGATGTTCGCTCCGGCGGGAACTGTGGGAAGCCCCGGCATGGTGCGCATTTCACCCACAAGCGAGTAAATGAACCTTGCGCCCGCCGAAAGACGCACCTCACGGATAGGCAGCTCGAATCCGGTCGGCCGCCCTTTCAATTTCGGATCGTGCGAGAGGGAAAGATGGGTTTTGGCCATGCAGATGGGGAGATATCCAAAGCCTAGATCGGTGTAATGATCGATCTGCCTGGAGGCTGTAGGGCTGAAAGCTACACCGGAAGCCCCGTAGACTTTGACAGCGATGGTTTTGATCTTTTCACGCACCGGCAGGTCCAGATCATAGAGAGTGTGAAAGTCGGAGGGACTTTCGGCGGCTTCGATCACCGCACGGGCCAGGTCGGCGCCGCCTTTTCCGCCCTCTGCCCAGAGGGTGCTCACCACCGCATCACGGGCGCCCGCTTCAAGCGCAATACGGCGTATGGTTTCAATTTCACGGGCGGTGTCGGTGTGAAAACAGTTGATCGCAACCACCACCGGTATTCCGAAAAGCCGGATGTTTTCGATCTGCTTGATGAGATTTACTGAGCCTTCTTCGATGGCTTCAATATTCTCTTCGAGAAGCCCGGTGTCCAGCGGTTTGCCCGCCACAACCTTGAAACGCCCGGAATGCATCTTGAGCGCCCTCACCGTGGCCACCAGCACCGCCGCGTTGGGAACAAGCCCGGAAACCCGGCATTTGATGTCGAAGAATTTCTCCGCGCCGATATCCGCTCCGAAACCGCACTCGGTCACCACATAGTCCGTAGTACGGGTGGCGATATAGTCGGCCAGGATGGAAGAGTTGCCGTGGGCGATGTTGGCGAAAGGTCCGGCGTGCACCAGTACGGGGGTGTTTTCAAGAGTCTGTATCAGGTTCGGCTTGATGGCGTCGAGCATGAGCACGGTCATGGCGCCGGCGCATCTCAGGTCCTCGGCGGTAATCGGTTTGCCGCTCCGGTTCTCGGCCACAATGATCTGCGAAAGCCGCTTCCGGAGGTCTTTGAGATCTGTACAGAGGGCGAGAATGGCCATGATTTCCGATGCAACCGTGATATCGAACCCGGTCTGGCGTGGAATCCCGTTGGATTTGCCGCCCAGTCCGATTACGATATCCCTCAGAGCGCGGTCGGAGATATCCACTACCCGGTTCCAGGTGATGCTGGATGGCACGATATCGAGGGTATTCCCCTTGTCGATATGGTTGTCGATGAAGGCGGCAAGAAGGTTGTGGGCTGCACCCACCGCATGAATATCGCCGGTGAAATGCAGGTTGAAATCCTCCATGGGAATTACCTGGGAATACCCGCCCCCGGCGGCGCCGCCCTTGATGCCGAAAGTCGGCCCCATCGAGGGCTGACGGATGCAGGCGGCGGTCAGCTTCCCGACATAATTGAGCGCCTGGGAAAGACCGACGGTGGTGACCGTTTTCCCCTCTCCCAGCGGGGTGGGGGTGATGGCGGTGACCACGATATATTTTGAACGGGGTCTGTCTTTGAACTTCTCGATGACATCCAGGGAGATTTTGGCTTTATACCGGCCGTAAAGCTCGATTTCATTTTCCGCGATGCCCAGCATGTCCGCTATCTCGCAGACAGGTTTCATTTTTGCATGCTGGGCTATTTCCAGATCGGTAAGCATTTGAACCTCCTTCCATTCTCTTTTTGATAATTCTATTTCGAATAGTAAGCTTCGATAAAACTGTCGCAGTAAATACTCTTGTTCATCAACAATTCCGAGGTAATAGCAGTATCCATCAGCGCTCTGTCGGTTACATCCGCGATAACCATATTCAAGCCGTTGCCGATACACATCGAGAGAAACGTCCGGTTGATGAGTTTCGGGTTCGAGCATTTCTGGCTGAGGTTGGACAAGCCGATGACCATGTTCGGCGCCGGATCGGACAACTGCCTGATCTCACGTATTGCCTGCAGGACATTCCCCGGCTGAGCCTGGGCGACATTGACCGGAAGAACAATCGGATCGATGATGATTTTGTCGACATCTATTTCATACTCCATGGCTTTCGCCAGCCCCCGCATTGCGATCTCCAGACGGCCTTCTACATTGCTGGGGACTCCTTTTTCATCTATACAGAGGATGATGATGGAAGCGCCATTCTCTTTGGCAAGCGGCAGATATATATCAAGGCTCTTTTCGTCCCCTTTTGAGGAATTCATGATCGAGGAGCCTCCAGCCGCTTTCAACCCGGCGCTCATTGCCGCGAACTTGGCGGTGTCTATCGAAAGAGGCATATTGGTTACTTCCCGTACCGTCTCAACCAGCCAGATCATGGCGCCTTCTTTGTCGGTTGTCGCGGGACCGACATTGATATCTAAAGCATTTGCTCCGAATTTCTCCTGTTCCAATGCCTGTTTCTGGACAGGCCCTTTATCCTTCGTTTGTATTGCCGTCTTGATGTCTGTATACATACCATTGATACGCTCACCTATAACAAACATACGGTCATCCTCCTCTATTATGTCAATGCCTGTGCTAAAAAAACGATTAATGAACCATCAACTCTTCGATCAACTTCTTCACCGTTTCTACTGCTTTCGGGTGCCGCATGATAAGAATATCAGCGCCGCTCATGAGCAATGTGCTTGCTGTCATTGCCTCCCACATCGGGCTCCTATGTTCCAGCGCGCCCCATTTCGGCTGTTCTTCTATAGGAGCCTTGGCTTCCTTGACCCTGCACACTTCTGAGCCAACCTGGCAGATCACCGGTGTTGAAAGCATCTTATCACCAGTAAGCGCAGCCAGTCTTCCGCGCTCCATGATGGAATAAGCATATTCCATGCCATAGCCCAACGCTCCGGTCGTGGGATACATCACCACCCGCTCGAGCGGAAAACCGCTGTCGGAAACGAGGATATTCACCTGCTTGGCGATGTTGATGTCGAGAGGACTCTGGGTTATGAGATTATGTCCTCCCATCTGGCATGCAGCTACCAGGGTCATGTAATTATCTGCTGTCGCAGTCCCAAGAAGAACATTCTTCCCCTGCAGCGCCTCTGCCACCGGCGGCAGTACTGTGCTGTCTTTTTCAATGACGCTGCTGCCCCAGATGATAAGGGGAACGGTTACAGCATCTGCAATACTTTTGACAACCTTCACCGCATGTTCAGGGGGAAGGTCCCCGAAATCCGGATGTGTTCCCAAAAGCGATATGCAAATCATATCGGCGCCAAAATCCTCCACACACTTTTTGGCGCATGCGGCAGGATCGCCTAACGTGTCGCCAAAGGGCGCGGAAAGAACAGGATCCCAATCATAAGGCTTTATGTCGAGAACTTCCATTGCAATCACGGGTTTATGAGGTGTTTGGCCTTCAAAGTACAGGAAAGGCAGTGTTTTCTGACCGCCGACCGTGATACGGTTCGGCTCGGTCCCGATAGTAACTTCAATGATGCTGTTCGTCCATTTTTCAACTACATCTGGAAATGGCATAACGTCTGTTCCTCCGTTGTTAAAACAATTCTTGTAACCTATGTGAAATTCTATTCCTGGTCGTTTTAAAAGGCTTGTGAAAAGTTGGTTTTTATTATCATATAGATACTGAAACGAGTTCAGGATGACGTCATGCCGAACTTGTTGCCGCTTGGCGGGAACGATGAAACCGTTTCGGCATCTATCAAACAGGGTTTTTCACAAGCTTTTTAAATGTCAAGCTTCATCGTAATCGCCTGTACAGCCATGAGCGCCGGGTTGTTTTCGGGAATTTCCATGAGAGAGCCATCGCTGAAATTGTACTCCTCCAGCAGGGGATCAACCGGAATGGATCCGATAACTTCAAGCCCTGTGCTCTCGATCAGAGGCAAAGATTTTTTTATTAGTTCCTCATTTGCACGATTCAGAATCAGCCCTTTTTTCATGGTAACGAGATTCAGCTCGGAGCTTAATTCATGTATCCTTTTCGCCGCTTTCAGGCCGGGCCTCGAAATATCGCTGACGATCAAAAGATAATCGATCGGATGTGTCGCCCTTCTGGAGAGATGCTCCATGCCCGCTTCATTGTCAATGACAATGTATCCATAATTCCTGTGGACGGAAGATTCGTACTCCCGCAGAATATTATTGATATAGCAATAGCATCCGGGACCTTCGGGACGGCCCAGTTCTATCAGATCAATACCTTTCGATTCAACGATACATTCCTGAACACGGAGTGCAATCAAGCTTTCTTTCGTCATGCCGGAGGGAATCTTTGCAATATTTTTGATTATTTCCTCACGGAGCATGCCGATGTTTTCATCTACCGTGAGTCCAAGATAATCGGCAAGGCAGGAATTCGGGTCCGCATCTACAGCAAAAACCGCCCCGTCCGCCCGCATGGTAAGCACCCTGGTGAGTAAAGCGGCCACTGTTGTCTTCCCTACACCCCCCTTGCCCGATAGAGCTATCGTGATATTTTTTTTCATACTGACGGTCCGTTTCTTTCTATTTTTTCATCAATCAAACTGAATATATAAAAGATTTATAAGCTTTTTGTAAAAGTCGATATTTGAAGCAGCCCCCTTCAATCCACCCCGCACGTACTGTGTACGAGCGGGGACCCCGTGTCCTTCGGACATCCTTCCCTCAAAGGGGGCAGGAACAGATTGTGGAGCAACGACTTCCCTTGCCCCCTTCGGGGGAAAGGGACTGAGGGTTAGGGGGCTGAAGTAATAAAACTTATCATTTTTTCTTAAAACGACTTTTACAAAAAGCTCTTATGTATTCGAGTTCATGTTACGGCAGCACATGCACCGTAACCGTGGGGAATTTTTGCAAATCGGTGTGCGGCAGAAAAAGGGAAGACGAATATTCTTTCATGAACAGGGGGTCGGTCGATAAATCAAAATAGGTCATTGCCTGTGCGACCTCTTTGCTCTTAATCAGCGCATATTCCGAAAGAAGGCACATCTGCGCTCCGGCAATGGAACCGTTCCCGATGAAATGGAATTTTCCACGGTCGAGATCGGGCAGAAGTCCTATGATAATCGACCGATCCATATCGAGATGATTCCCGAAACCGCCGGAAATGAAAACATTATCGATACTGTCCCATAAAAGCCCGACATGATTGAGAATAGATTCCGCAGCGGTATAAATGGACCCCTTGGTCCGGATAAGTGTGATAATATCGTTTTCCGTGATTACAATGTCATTCCCTGTCGCCGAGTATTTCTTGTCCACCAGGAGAAATTCAAGTCCGTTTTCGCCCTTACGGATACGGGGATTGTGGTTATCGGTTTTGAAGCGTCCCGTTCTGTCAATGAAACCCGCGGTAAATAATTCCGCCACGAGATCGATATAACCGCTTCCGCAGATACCGATCGGCTTGTGGCTGCTGCCTGCTACCATACCGATTTTTACACTTCCATCTTCACTGATACGGACTTTTTCGATGGCGCCGGAGGCAGCTCTTACCCCGCATGCGGTTCCTGCTCCCTCGAATGCAGGCCCGGCGGAAGCGCTGCAACAGATGAGCCAGTCCCTGCATCCCAGGACGATCTCGCCGTTCGTCCCGACATCTATGAGAAGGTTGATGTTCTCTTCGAGATTCATCCCGGATGCAAGAATGGCGGCGGTAATGTCGCTTCCGACATAGGCGCCGAATCCGGGCAGAAAGCCGATATACCCACGGGGGTGAATAGCGATTCCGATCTCCTCCGCATGCACCGCAGGAGGGTCTGCAATGACCGGTATGTAAGGTTCACGGCGGATATTTATCGGCGTGATCCCGAGCAGAAAATGGATCATGACAGTGTTGCCGGTGCAAACCATGGAATAGATTTCATCGGCGCGAATCCCCGCCTGAACCGCCAGTCTGCCGACAAGCGTATTGATATCCTGTATTATCAAACCATGAAGATATTCAAGACCCTCGCGATTTTCCTGGGAGTACATGATACGGGTTATGACATCCTCTCCATACCGTATCTGAGAATTATAGATGGCGGACGATGCGCTAACTTTTCCGCTGTTCAGATTAACCAGGTTTGCTATTACTGTGGTTGTACCAACATCCACCGCTATACCGTAATTGATCCCGGCAGTATCGCCGCTTTCACCGTGAAGAATCTCATACATACCTTCCCGGAAGGCAAAGGTTACGGTAGTTCTAAAACCGGACTGACGGAGCAGATCGGGAAGCGCCCGGATAAATCCGAAATCCGCATATACCGGCGCTCCGACAGTGTGTATGAGGGCTCGTTTTACCCGTTCGAAATCGGAAAGATTATCCGACAAACTGGGAGGGGAAAGTTCGAAGTACTTTTTCCGGCACAGAGGCTTATGAGGATAGCGTAACAGACCTTCTCCGCTGAGACCGAAGGCTGCAGCCAGGCACCCGTCGAAATTCGGTTTTTCATCGATACGGCTTTCTTCCGGAATTGTTACCTCAACATCCGAAAGAACCTCCGAAAGGCAGGCAAGCACGGGTCCCTTTTTTACTTCGATTCCCTCCGGAGATGAATTCGTCTTCGAGCGCACCCGGCCTTTCTCGATAACAACCCTGCATTTCCCGCAATGTCCTTCTCCGCCGCAGATGCTATTGATAGCAACGCCGACTTTCTGGGCGGCATCCATGATGGTCGAGCCGGGTCCGACAATACTTGTGCGGTCGAATTCCGGGAATTCCACCCGAAATACTGATGAATTGGGTGAGTCTTTCAAATCGTTTCCATGTCGTTACATTTCATTATACGGTTATGTCGTTAAGTAAGCTAAGGTGATCATCCGAAAGGTTAATCCCCCCTACCCCCTTATAAAGGGGGGAAA
>JAUYCD010000166.1 GCA_030692375.1 Candidatus Latescibacter sp.
AATGTGAAGGTGTAACTTTTTTAAAAAAACCAATTAAGCCTTGTATTGCAGTCTTTTAAGTCCCCCTTTGGGGGATTTAGGGGGCTGTAGTTTTAACGTTAACAGAGACTAAAATCTCTTTTACATGCATAATTCGGGTTAGGTTCAATCTTATTAATCCTGTTAATCCTGTCAAATTTGTTCGTTCTTTTCCTTGCGTTTTTTGCGAGAGAAATACTTTATGAAACTCCTACCGGAAGAACCGGATCTATTCGAGAAACCTGACTCCGAGAATAAAGAAGGGGCTGAAACAAAACGCCATTCCCTGGCCGAGCGCCTGCGTCCTGAAACACTCGAGGAATTCGTGGGGCAGGAGCACCTGGTCGGGAAAGAGGCGTTTCTTTCGGAGGCGATCAGAAAGGATCAGATATCTTCGATTATCCTCTGGGGGCCGCCCGGTTCAGGGAAAACCACCCTGGCAAGATTGATCGGCCATTATACCGATGCGGAGTTTGTATCTTTTTCCGCAGTGGTCAGCGGTGTCAAAGACATTCGTGAAGTGATAGCCTATGCCCGTCAAAGCAAGAAAAAAACCATCCTGTTCGTGGATGAGATTCACCGGTTCAACAAAGCCCAGCAGGATGCCTTCCTGCCGTATATCGAAGACGGCACCATCATTCTCATCGGGGCGACAACCGAGAATCCCTCGTTCGAGGTGATAGCGCCGCTCCTTTCACGGTCACGGGTGCTGGTGCTGGATCCGCTCACCGAGGAGCAGATTCGCAGGATAGTCTCTCATGCGGTAGAGGACAGGGAGCGTGGATTGGGGAATACCGTTGCCGGAATCGAGGATAAAGCCACTGAAGCTCTGGTGTCATTCAGCGGAGGGGATGCCCGCCGCGCGCTGAATACCCTTGAGCAGGCGTCAATCCTGGCAAGGAAGGGAGGAAAGAAAGGCCGGATTGTCACTCTCTCCGATGTGGAAAAAGCCGCCCAGCGGAGAATGCTCCGCTATGACCGCGCCGGCGAGGAGCACTATAATATCATCTCGGCAATCCACAAAAGCATGCGCGGCTCAGACCCGGATGCAGCTCTCTACTGGTTTGCCCGTATGCTCGAGGGAGGAGAGGACCCCCTGTATATCGCGCGCCGTGTGGTGCGGTTCGCCGCGGAGGACATCGGAATCGCGGATTCCCATGCCCTGCAGGTGGCCATAGCCGCCACCGAAGCCTACCGTTTCCTGGGGACGCCGGAGGGTGAGCTGGCCATCGCCCAGGCCATTGTGTACTGCGCGACCGCACCGAAATCCAATGCGGTATATACGGCATATTCGGAAGCGCGCCATGACGCCCGTCAGTTCGGGGAGCTTCCGGTGCCTTTCCATATCCGGAATGCCCCCACTCCGCTCATGCGTGAGCTGGGATACGGGAGGGGCTACGTCTATGACCACGAAACCGAAGACCGATTTTCCGGGCAGGAGCATCTCCCCGAAAAGCTCCTGGGGAAGGTGTATTACCACCCAACCGGTTTCGGCTATGAAAAAATCGTGGGAGAACGCCTGAGATGGTGGGCGGACCAGAAACGAAAAATACGGGAAGAAGAGAAAGGGAAGGAAACGAGCGAGTGACCGAAAGAAAGCACAATAAGGAAAGTAACGATACTGCAAAAGGTCTTTTGGCGATCGATGTTGACGGGACCCTTATCACAGATCACGGAGTCATCACAGACGCGGTATACAGCGCGCTGGAGAGAGTTATCCACGCCGGCTGGGAAATCGTCATCGCCACCGGCCGCACCTGGTATGCCGCCCAGCAGGTGATAGAGAGCCTTCCCTTTGTCCGCTATGCCCTGTTCAGCAACGGCGCCTGTATTATTAACGTGCGGGAGGCGGGTATTCTGCGCCTGGATAAAATCCCTCCCGAGGTATCACGAGAAGTTATCGGGGCTGTTCGGGCAAACGGGGCCATACCGGTTCTTTACAACACGAACATTTTCAATCAGAGCATGTTCTATGACACCCTTGAAAACGCCTGCGAGTACTTTACCTGGTATCTGACCAACGACCGCCGGAGCGTCCGGGTTCGGGATATTCTGGAGCATGCAGATGATGTCATGCAGATCGGCATGATTGAGGACCGTCACACGATCTTCCGGATCAGGCAGGCGCTTCAAAAGTATCCGGTTAGCGTGATGTCGCTTCCCTTTGAGAGCGCGCATTTCGGGGGAAAGGATCACGAGTTCTGGTTTCTCCAGATCATGGGTGAGAATGTCTCCAAAAACCGTGCGCTCCACTCTATGGCCGGATGGCTGGAGATACCGAAGGGAAGAATCGTTGCGGTGGGCGACAATTACAACGACGCCGACATGATTGCAGGCGCCGATGTCGGAGTAGCCATGGGGAATGCCCCGGAAGAAATCCGGAAACTGGCCAGGGTTGTGGTGGCGTCAAATAACGATTCCGGCCTGGCGGAAGTGGTAGAAAAGGTGGTTTTGTCGGAGCGGTTTTTCAAATAGGATTGAACAGGTATGTCGTTAAGTAAGCCAAGGTGATTATCCGAAAGATATATCCCCCCTACCCCCCTTATTAAGGGGGTAAAAAGAAAATTGTTCACTTTACTATATAAACATTTTTTAAGATTTGACAGAACCCTCTCTCTAAGTTCCCCCCTTAATAAGGGGGGATGCCGAAGGCAGGGGGGATACTTAAAGTCACAGGAGCAATCAATTACTCTTATTTACGTATGTTGCTGACTTAACGACATAACCAATATAGAATTATGTTACAGAAGGGTTCGATACCATAGAGGACTGAAAGGAAAAATAATGGTCGATGTGGACAAATGCCTGAACATGCTTGACGAAAAAGAAGTTATCCAGGTCACTCAGGAGATGGTGCGAATACCTTCTCTCACCCGATATGAGGGGCTGGGCATGGTGAATTTCATGGAGCGCTGGTGCAAAGACCTGGGCATCCCTGTGCGAATTTATCCATACAATACCGACCGGGCGAATTTCTTTGCGGACTTCGGAGCGACCGGCGGGCCGGGCAGGTACATCTTCAACGGCCACATGGACACGAAACCGGTGGAGGGGATGACAGTCGATCCCTTCGGCGCGGAAATCCGTAACGGCAAGATGTACGGCCGCGGCGCCTGCGACATGAAAGGCGGAATCGCCGGCATTCTCTGCGCTTTCAAGGCGCTGGTCCGCGCAGGATTCAGACCACGGGGCGGGATTACTTTTTTCAGCGACATCGATGAGGAGTTCGGAGGGACAGCCGGTTACTACTGGGCAAGGCAGCAGGGGCTTTATGCAGGATACGAGGGGCTTATCTCCTGCGAGCCGACCGAACTGGAGGTGCAGATCGGAAATCGCGGCTGCTTTGTTACCGCGTTCGAAACCATAGGGAAGTCGGCGCATTCCGGCCTCGCTTACCTCGGAGTCAACGCCATCCACAACATGGTCCTTTTCATCACCGAATATCTGAAGCTTCCCTACCTGAATGTGGAAAATCAATGGTTCGGCAGGTGCACGGTAAATTTCGAAAAAATCGATGGGGGGCTCTATCTCTCCGCGGTGCCCGACCGCTGCATCGCCTGCCTGGACTCGCGCATCATCCCCGAAACCCCTCCGGAGATGATCCAGCAGCAGCTCAATGAACTCATGGATCGTTTGAACCATGAGCACGGCATCAATATCCACGAAACCAAAGAGCCGGAAGGCTGGCGGGTGCGAAGCTACAAGGCCAAGGCGGAAACAATCCCGGCCGACCATCCGCTCACTCTCCGCGCCATCAGGGCGTATGAAAAGGCGACAGGGAAAAAGGCCGTCATTTCCGGCTGTCCGGGGATAACCATCGCCATGGTGTTGATTGAAATGGGTATTCCCGCCATTATTTTCGGCCCCGGCTCCATCGCCCAGGCTCACACCGAAGATGAATTCGTTCCGCTCGCCGACCTGGTGGAAGCCGCCCGGAGCTATACGGCGCTCATGGCGGGAATGTAAAGAAAAGGAAGAATACAGGAGCCAGAAGTCAGAAGACAGAAGAAAAAAATATTTCTCTCGCAAATACACAAAGAGAAAAAAAGAATAAAGAATAAGATGATTATCCGGTTATGTCATTTGGTAAGTATTTTTGAAAATATTGCGCCTTGAATGCACATTTAGATCCTGAAACGAGTTCAGGATGACACGTGTCATGCCGAACTTGTTTCGGCATCTAAAGATACGATCACGAACCTTATCTAATGGCATACCCACATAAGATTATCCTTGGAAGTGCAGAAAAGGATAGAGGGGCAGATTTGAAATCTTCCCCTTTTCTTCATATGCAGCACTTGGCAAGCTTTCATTTTCTAAGAAAATGCTTTGTTTGTGACAAATGTCACATCTTTTGGTTAAAGGGAATGGTATGTTAATCCACGGAGTTCTTAAAGTAAGTTTCCCGACGTATTACACAATCTCAAAAAAAGAGGGGTTTGTATGAAACGCTCGATGTGTCTCATGGCGGTGTCAGCGGTTTTGGCGCTCACGACGTTTATGGTAAGTCCAGGAGTAACGTATGCTAAAGGATCGGGGCCGATTACCACAGTAACCGTATCGCCTGATTCTGCAACAGTACAGGTTGGAGGTGAAATTCAATTTTCAGCTAAAGCTCTTGATGCTGGCGGCGCTGCGGTTGATACCACCTTTACCTGGTCGGTCAACAGAACAGATCTCGGTTCCATCGATAAGACCGGCCTCTTCAAAGCTTTGAAGGCGGGAGAAGTCATAATTACCGCAACTGCTGGAGTTAAGAAAGGCAATGCCCGGGTTACAGTGATTGCAGGAAGCGCCACAACCGGAGGAGCAACAGCCAAAAAGGTTGAAATTTCCCCCAAAAAGGAAACGGTCATCGTAGGTAAAACCCTCCAGTTTGAGGCCGCAGCCAGAGATTCCCTCAACAGACGGATACAAACTGTCATAACCTGGTCTGTGTCCGACCAGAAGATCGGTTCCGTTGATGGAAACGGGCTGTTCAAGGGATTGGCGGCGGGGAGTGTGATGGTGATTGCCAAAGCCGGTGCTGTGTCTGATACTGCGAAGGTTACAGTAATTGCCGAACAGCCGCCGGTGCAGGAACCGACGGTGGCAATCCTTCAGATCTATCCGGAGAAAGCGAGTGTTGCGGTTGGTGCGACCGTCAAGTTCGAAGCAGGCCTCAAAGATGCAAAAGGGAACGAAGTCCAGGCGACTGTTAAATGGGCGGTAAACAACAAGACGCTGGGCTCAGTCGACGATACCGGGCTTTTTAAGGCCCTTGCGGCCGGAGACGTCCAGGTTATCGCATCAACTGGGGCGGCGGCGGATACGGCGTTCGTTACGGTCACCCAGGGGGAACCTCCTGTGGATGCCGGCGTCAACCAAGTCGCCATTTTCCGGCAGTTACCGGACGGTAAAATCACGAAATTCGGATCGGGTACGGTTGAGAACGGCACTGTCACCATCGGGGGAATACCTCATCCGCTCAATTTTTTAAACGGCATGAAGCTCACCTTCCCCAAAAATTCCCTGCATGAAGATATTACCATTACATTCAAACTACCCGTATTTGCCAAGGTTGACGATGTTGCCAGGAATGTGACATTTGGGGATAACATTGTTGCCGGAGTAACCTTTGAAGTTACAGTCGATGGAGCAGTGAAAAGCCCTTACAAATTCGATATTCCCCTGGAGCTTACCTTGCCGTTCAAACGAGGCCTTCTGGACAAAATGGGTATTACTCCCTCCAAGATTGGGATGTTCTTTGCCTCGGCTTCGGGACAGCTTCAGAATGATCCCGGCATTACTGATGTGAAAGTTGATTCGTTGGCGAATGTCATCACCGGGAAAGTGGCGCACTTCTCCACAATCGTAATCGCGCCTGCCCCAACAGGGCCGACCGAAGTGGAAAACTCCATTCCTCAGGATTTCCAGCTCCTGCAGAACATGCCGAATCCTTTCAACCCGACCACAATCATTGCATTCCGAATACCCGAAGCTTCATGGGTAACGCTGAGTATTTATAATATTCTCGGTCAGGAAGTTAAAACGCTGGTTAATTCCAGGATGAATGCCGGGAGATATTCGGTGGTATGGGATGCAACAGACAGCAGGGGCGCCACAGTGACCAGCGGTGTTTATTTCTATCTGCTGAAAGCCGGCGGCAAATCCACCTCGATGAAACTGATGTTTATGAAGTAATATACTTCTCCTTGCAAACAGGTTTCCCTCAAAACCTTCTTCATGCACAAAGGGCGGCATACTAATGCCGCCCTTTGAATTTCCATTATAGAGAACGCGTTCTCACTCGACTCATTGCGGGTAATTATAGGTGAAAGAAAAGGTCTTTCCGCCGGAGGTGCAGGTATTTGTTGAAACAATAGTCATGCTGGATTTGCTCATATCATATTTATAACTGGTGGTGAAATCCTGAGTGCCGCTGTATGTTCCGTTGAATTTGAGGCCGCCCTTGTAGGTAAGGTCATAGACATTCGTAGTCAGATTGTAAGATCCGGAATAAACAATCGCCCCACCCAGGAAAAGTGCATTGTCGTCTGAAAAATCATAGAATGTACAAGTAAAGTTGTAGGTTAATAATTTTTGGTCCGAGCTCATTGTGTATTTGCCATTCACCACAGCCTTTCCGGATTTGGTACCGGTCACATCTCCGGCAAGAGTTATGTCGACGGCAGGCTTTGCAGCCCCGTAGCTGACTTTTGTCAGCGCCCTGCTAAAAACATCACTGGCTTTTGTAGTAATTAGCTGAGTAACCGTGTTCACATTACTTTCGGTCACCACGGTGTTGTTTCCGGTATGAGTAGCAAGAGAACCGGCGCTTGAATTGCCAGTGGTATTTCCGCCGGTGGGCGTACTGTTGTCATCCTTGCTGCACGAGAACGCCAGAAAAGCTGCCAGAACGAGAAATGCAAGAACTTTGACACGCTGCATGTAAATCCCCTTCGTAAAAAAGTGGTAAAAAGAGAACGGTGAAAAAAAAGGTGGACCTGACTTATAAATCATTGATTGGTGGTGTAATTTATATATTTTCAGTACACTTTACAACTCTTTTTTTTCACAGAAATTTCAGAAATAACCCTTGCACTTTGCTTTATACTTCATTATTTTTCCTACCTGTCCGTTTTTGTAGTTTTGGTAACAGTGCACTAAATGTTTCATAAATCGAATATGATGGGGGGGTGTACTTACTGGATGCCAGGAGTTATTGTTCGTGAACAGGAACCGTTCGAGAAAGCGCTGAAAAGATTCAAAAAGGCCTGCGAAAAGGCTGGAATTATATCCGACATGAAAAAGCATCAGCATTTCGAAAAACCCAGCGAAAGGAAAAAACGCAAGATCAATGCGGCAAAACGCAAAAAGATCAAGCTGGAAAAAGCCTTTGGTTAGCTTTTGGCGAGGTGCGGGATGCTCGACCGGATGATCAGGCGGTAGTCTATGGATAATGTGACTACCGCCTTTGCTTTGAGGCAACGAGGTCATGCCCATGAATATACTGGATACGATTGTTATACTGTTAATCCTGGTAATGGGAATTGCCGGCTTTCGCGAGGGGCTGGTACGAGGAGCGGTCAAACTTGCCGGTTTCATCATAACCGTCGTTGCCATGGCGGTTTTTGCCGAGCCGATCGGAAAGCTCGCCGGCTGGCTGCCCCTGGTTCCCCACAAAGCGGCGGTAATACTGGCTTTTCTGGCTGTGTTTATCCTCGGATCTGTTCTCTTTGCCATCCTCGGAAATATCCTCCGCAAGGTTGTTCATCTTACTCCCCTGGGAATGCTCGACAGCGGTATGGGCACGCTTTTCGGCATCCTCAAAGCCGTTTTCCTGGGGGGGATTCTGGCTCTGCTTCTTTCCCTGATGCCTCAGAATAGTTTTTGGAATAAGCAGTATGGATCATCTCTCAGCGGCCCCCCGATGACCCGGCTTATCTCACGATCCATACCGGTGATCACTCTAGGAGGAATCAAATTGTTTAAACATTTTTCACGAGAACCTGTTTTCCCGGAACCAAGGAAAAAGCCCCATGCCCCTTCCAATATCATTTGACAGCCACGCGCTTCGTGTAGTTGAATTCGACCGCATCCGCGAGATTGTTTCTTCCCTGGCTGATTCCTCCGCGGGACAGTCTATGCTTGCCGGAATCTCACCCCTGGATGACATTATTCAAATCAGGCGGCTCCTGGATGAGGTGGACGAGGTTATACGGGCACTGCGGTTTGACGATCCCCTGCCCGGCTTGTCTCTTCACGATCTTCGCGAAGTTTTCCCCCTCATGGGCATCCAGGGGCACCGGCTGGAGATCGAGACTATCGCCGCCATCGCGGAGAATCTGGCCATCGCCCGCTGCCTGAAGGAGTATTTTTCTGACCGGGCGGAGAAATATCCGATCATGAGCGGCCTTGCGGCTCCCATCGTTCCCCATGAGGAAATTGAGAAAACAATCCGCAAGGTGATAACTCCCGATCTGACCGTTTCCGAAGATGCCTCCCCGGAATTACGTTCCATACGGCGGAAACTGGAACAGGCGAAGGCTTCACTTCGGAGCCTGATAGAGAAAACGCTGAACGCTCTTTCCGATGAGGTGGTCGGAGAGCGGGTGATTACCCTGCGGAACGGCAGGTTTGTCATTCCGATTCGCGACGCCATGAAAAACCGGGTGCCCGGCGCTGTCCATGATCGTTCCCAGACCGGGCGGACGCTGTTCATCGAGCCGCTTGCCTCCATCGAGGGGAACAATCAGGTCCGTGAGCTCGAGCTGGCCGAACAGGAGGAAATCAACCGGATTCTCCTGGAGCTGAGCGCTCTTATCTCACGGTCGGCAGAGGACATCCGCCGGAATCAGGATATCATCGTCCGTTTGGATGTGATTACCGCAAAAGCACGATATGGTGTCATTACGGAGGGAAGCATCCCTCGAATCAGCGACAGCGTGTCCCTGAACATCAAGAAAGGCCGTCACCCTCTCCTGGACTGGAAATACCGTAAAAAAACGGATGGTTCGCGGGTGGTGCCTCTGGACATGGAAATCGGAGAATCGGCGGTTACCATAGTCATCACCGGCCCGAACGCGGGCGGGAAAACCGTAGTGCTCAAAACGGTTGGGCTGCTTACCGCTATGGCGCTCTCGGGGCTGCCTGTGCCGGCCGGAGAGGGAACCACGGTGTTTCTCCCGTTTGGAATGTACGCCGACATCGGCGACGAGCAGTCCATCGAGGATGATCTGAGCACTTTTTCCTCCCATATGAAGCAGATTGTCACCATCCTCCGTGAAGCAGGGAGAGGATCGCTCGTACTTCTCGATGAGCTCGGAGGAGGCACTAATCCGGCGGACGGCGAAGCGATAGCGCTTGCGGTGCTCCGAAGGCTGACCTCTATCGGGGCGATCACATTCGCCTCAACCCATCACGGCGGATTGAAAGTCTTCGCCCATGAAACCGAGGGGGTGATGAACGCCTCCATGCAATTTGACAGCGAACACCTGCGCCCGACCTTTGTACTTCGCGCGGGGATTCCCGGATCCTCCTATGCTTTCGAGATAGCCGCGCGGATGGGCATGCCCCAATCAGTACTGAGCGACGCCGAGACCCTGGCGGGAGGCGAACGCAAGAGCCTGGAGAGCCTGATCCTGGAGATGGACCAGCGGGTTCGCCAGGCTGAAGATGAGCGCCGGAAAGCCGAATCCGAGCGCCTGCGCATGGAGATGGAAAAGGAGAAGTATGAGATAAAACTCCGCGAGTACTCGGAAAAAAGGCAGGAAATGCTCGGCGAAGCGATCTCGGAATCGAAAAAAATCATGGAAACCGCTAACAGGAGCATCGAGTCAGCGATACGGTTGATCAAGGAAAAGAACGCCTCCCGCGATTCCATTGCTGAGGCGAAATCTCTGGTCAGCCAGGCGGCGGCGGAAATTCAGAAGAAGGCCGATCAAATCCCCCGGCATGAAGAGAAAAAAAAGCGGCCGCCTCTTGTTGAATTGAAAAGAGGACAAAGGGTCTGGGTAGACAGTATCTCCGCCATAGCGACAGTGGAACAGGTGCTGGACGGGGGCCGCAGGGCGCGTATTCTCGCAGGGAAGAGCAAGGCTTCTCTGGTGGTGAACGCTTCCGACCTTTCAGGATTCGAAATAGAGCTGAAGAAGACCGAGCAGACGGTCAGGGTGAGCGCCCCTTCGGTGGAGATCGAATCCACGGAAATCGATCTCCGGGGAATGACCTTCGATGAAGCCCGTGAGGCTCTCGATTTCTTTCTCGACCGGCTTCACCTGTCCGGCATCGAAACCGCCACGATCATTCACGGGAAGGGAACCGGCGCGCTCAGGAGTAAAATCAGTCCCTGGCTGGATAAACATCCGTTTGTGGATTCGCGGAGGCTGGGAAACTGGAACGAAGGAAGTTACGGTGTGACGGTGGTTACTTTAAATAAATAAAAAAGGGAGTATATTTGTAAGCGACAAAGAAAACACTATGATTATCTGGGGCATGTCACTGTCTTTAAAGATAGATGCCGAAACAAGTTCGGCATGACACGTGTCACCCTGAACTAGTTTCAGGGTCTACGAACGTAAAAATTTTCCTGAGAAAACAATGAAAGAAAATACTCTCAGAACTATAAAAAAGGATTAAAAACACGTTATGTACACAAGAAATGAAACAAGGCGAATCATGGTACGGTCAGTCCCGATCGGCGGAGGAAGCCCTATCACCGTGCAATCCATGACCAGCACCGATACCCGTGATGTGGCAAAAACAGTATCTCAGATTCAGGCGCTGACAAAAGCCGGCTGTGAAATGGTCCGTCTCGCCATTCCCAACCATAAGGCGGCAGAGGCTCTGTTCGAAATCCGGAAGGAAGTGGATGTTCCGCTCATAGCCGATATTCACTTCGACCATCGCCTGGCGCTTATAGCGTTAGAGGCAGGGATTGACAAACTGCGCATCAATCCGGGCAATATCGGCTCTCCCACCAAGGTGCGGGAGATAGCCCAGGCCGCCATGGCGAAGGGAATACCCATACGGGTAGGAGTGAATTCCGGCTCCCTGAAAAAAGAAATCCTGGACCGTTTCGGGAGTCCGTCTCCGGAAGCGCTGGTGGAAAGCGCGGTTGAAGAAGTGGACCTCCTCGATGACCTCGGGTTTCACGATATCTGCGTATCCATCAAATCTTCCAGCGTCATGAATACTATTCATGCTTATACGCTTTTCGCCGAAAAACGTAATACACCCCTCCATATCGGGATCACCGAGGCGGGCACCCTGCGGTACGGCACCATCAAGTCGGCCTGCGGAATCGGCGGCATCCTCTCCTACGGCATCGGAGACACCATACGGGTCTCCCTCACTGCCGACTCGGTGGAAGAGGTTTATACAGGGATTTCCATCCTTAAGGCGATGGGCATTCGCCGGATAGGGCCGGAAATAGTGAGCTGCCCCTCCTGCGGCCGTACGGAGATAGATATCGTGCAGCTTGCGGAGGAAGTTGAGCGCCGGGCGGCGAAGATTACCGCACCAGTCATCATCGCGGTCATGGGATGCGTGGTGAACGGCCCCGGGGAAGCGCGCGAATCCGATTATGGTATTGCAGGAGGGAATGGATTCGGCCTCCTCTTCCGCAAGGGGGAAGTCGTCCGCAAGGTGGCTGAGGAAAACCTTATCGACGAGCTTTTTGGGCTGATTGAGAAGGATATGAAGGAAGGAAAGTAAAGAAAGAGACTGTCTGAACCACTGATTTATCGGATTCAAGGATTACCACGATTAATTAATCTAAATAGGTAAGTCGTTAAATAAGCTAAGGTGATCATCCGAGAGGTTAATCCCCCCTACCCCCCTTATTAAGGCGAGGGCGACAAAAGGATAATATTGACATAAGTTATTATAAATAAATAAAATAAATGAATATTTAGCTTGACATGGCGGTTTAGATTTATTATACTTAAGGTATTGTTATGAAAGG
>JAUYCD010000167.1 GCA_030692375.1 Candidatus Latescibacter sp.
AACATCTTCAAAGTTACCTGAATGAATTTTGTTATCGCTTTAACCGGCGATTCAATGAATTACTGATTACTGACAGACTCTTAACTGCTTGTCTGAATACCTCCACTATTACCTATGCGGAGTTAACTCGATAAGCGAATTTAATTATTATCGTTTCAATTCTTCTTGTTATTTTGACTATTGGTTGTAGCAAAGAACCGGCTCCATATACTCAAGAGGCAATGGGAAAATTAAGTCATGCAATGGAGAGGGTAGGACAGCCGGTTCCCAAGCCTGGAATGACTAAAGAAGAAGGCATAAAAATGCTTTATGAATGGTATAAAGAGTTTTATAAAAAGGCTGGCTATGACTTGGACAAATCAATCATTCAGCTTGAAAGTGATTTGGAAAAAGATCCAAAATATGCTGCCCCATCTCTTTATCAGACATTAACTCTTGGAGTAACGGTCCAATTAATTGAGATGAGAAAAGATAAAACAGTTAATACTGATAAGCTTTTTTCTCAAGAGACCCTTGCAGCACTGGATAAAATGTTAGCCGCTGAGAAAAAGCAAGTCGAAACCGCCGATAAGGCCAAAATTGCAAAGGAAGAAGGAATACGAAAGACTAAAGAGGATATCACTAAAGGTATCTATCGAGGTGAAATTGTCAAGAGTGGAATGGATTCCCGAGGGGATGGCTATTCACTTAGCGATATGAATTTCGAGACAGGTGTCTTCGGAATGATCACTATTGCTGAATACGGGGACTTGGAAAAAAGGCCCCAACTGCACCAGCAACTTAAACAGCTTGTTGGGAAGCGAGTTACGGTTAAGGGAAGACAGGCTAATGACTTTGACACTGTATTCGATCTGCAAAAGGGTATAGAAATAATTCCTGACCAACAGTAAGGGAAAATGGCAACGGGGTGCTGGTTTAAATACACGGGTGAAAGCCATTCCTTCCTGAACATATCGAAAAGAAACTCGGTGCGTTTGTGTTTAAGCTCATGTGGAATCTCTTGGTTCATGTTGAGAAAGTGTTTGAAGATGAGCAAGATCGCGCAGAAGCCCTCAATAGGGTAAAGGTAGAAATGCTGGCCGCCCACAAAGAAGTATTCATGGAGACGGCTAAGTGGCTGGGCTGCTCCGAAAAGAAATTCCCGTTTCCGGCCACCCTGCTGAGTCAGAAGACCGCGGACGCCGCCAGCGGAAGTGCGGAAAAGGCATAGCAAATAACGGAGCCAGCCCTTGACAGCATGCAAAGAGGGAAATGAAAAGCTTTGCCCAACAAGGCAATGCAGCCGACCTTATAGCCGCGGCTGATTTCGGCGTTGGGCACAACATAAACGGAAAGAGAATTAATGGATTCGAAATTGATAATAATTATAGGATTCTCATACTTGTATGGATTCTTTGAAGTTTTTATGAATTTAAGACAGAGAAGAAAAAGTACTGTTACAGCTTCGAGTGATAAAGGGAGTTTATCTTTGCTATATATTCTAATCACACTTGGCTATGTTTTGTCATTTTCAATAGGCGCAACAAAAATAGGTAGGATTTATCATTGGGATACTTTTTTCGCAATAGGAATTGTATTGATTTTGATTGGATTGGTTATCAGAATACAGTCAATATTGATTCTTAAACAATACTTTACATATTCAGTCGCAAAAGTTGAGAATCACAAATTAATTGAAACAGGATTATATAAAAGGATTAGACATCCAGGATATTTAGGACAATTAATTATTTTCATTGGAATTTCGACTTCATTATCGAATTGGTTATCAATTCTATTAATGATAATTCCGATTATTATTGGATACATTTACCGAATAAAAGTAGAAGAAAGATTTATGATTGAACAAACAGGAGAAATTTACTTAAATTATCAAAAACGAACAAATAGAATAATCCCAATGATATATTAAAATACGCTGTGCCTAACCTGCGCATGCAGCCGACGCTGTTTCGTTGAATTACGCTTAGCAGCCGATGCCCAACGTTCCCATGCGAGTGACAGTCTGAATCAGCGCCGCCAAAAGCGAGAGAGTTCATCGCTGAACTCGAACGGGCGGGCTTAGTGAACTGCGGGAGCGAAGGGGAGCCGCCGGAACTATTTTTGCCCGGATTGATGTACAGGGGGTGTCGCTGCGACAACGAAAGGATTCCTACTAAACAGAGCATAGTCATCTGCGTAAGAAAATACTATTTACGGCAACATTATTTTAAGCACAATTGCCACCATTGCAACCACTACAGCCGCCTGAGCAATAAGAAGTCCCGCCACCCATTTTACCAATTCAACTTTCAATTTTTCCAAGATTTTAAGGGTATCTATGCTTACCGTTGCGGTCCTATCCATGTTTTATCACCTTGTCATTCTGTGAGTTTTCAACATTTCGCTATTAAGAATATACCATCATACTCCCATTTGTCAAGTATTCATTTATTTTCTCATAACTATCGCCAATTCCCTATTGCTTCATTAATAAACATATTTTCTGAAAAGTAACCCACGCCCAAAATGTACCCCTCTTTTGCATGCAAGAGAGGGGATCAAGGGGTGAGTCACCCTTCCCTTATTCTCCAATTCTCCATCCACTTGTACTTGGGCGGGAGGTACGATCCAAAGGTTTTATCGGCCTCGCGGGAGAGTTTTTTCAGCACCTCGCGGTCTTCCTTTGTGAACTCAGGCCGCCATAGTGAGTCGAGGGCATCGTACACCTCAGACATCGTGTTCAAGGAAGGCAGGCTGGAAGCGATATCCTGGTTCTGCCAGAGGTAGCGAAAAGCAGCTTTTGGATAACTCTGACCGCGGTATCCCGGCGCAAGATAGTTGAGGTACTGGGCATAGGCCATCATGGGATCCCCGCCCATGGGTTTGATGCCGAGGATGCCGATTTTCTTCTCACGGCAGACGGGGATTACCTTGCTGTAGGTGTCGGGTTTGTCGTCCCACCAGCCCTTATTGTGGTGGAAATTGATGGGCATCATGATGTAGTCGACCGGGGTGTTTTCCGCAGCGTAGAGAACGCCCGATTCTTCGTGAGCCACCACCCCGACCGCGCGGATTTTGCCCTCCTGGCGCATTTTGAACAGGATGTTCAGGTCGTCATCTCCCTTGGAGTAGTTGTCGGCGTCACGGTAGACGATGCGGTAGAGGTCGATGAAATCGGAATTGAATATGCGGAGCGCGCCCTCGATTTCCGCGCGGACATCCTTCTCCACCGAGACCAGTGAAAGAACTACCTGCTGACGTTTCCCCGCGAGCGACCTGGCCATAGGCTCGAACTGGTGGAAAATGCTGTGGTTGTAAATGTCGAAGAGGTTCACCCCGTTCTCGAAGGCTTCCTGAATCTGACGGTCGCGGCCTTTCGGGTCTTTCAGGTTCTCCGCGGTGAGATGGGAGCCGAATCCGAGCAGGCTGACCTTGATGCCGGTTTTCCCAAGCGTCCGGTATGCCATGTTCCGTGGAGTGGGCAGCGGAGTCCGGGGGATGACAGGTTTGTCTTTTGCATCGACTGTATTGAATCCAAGGCTGAGAGTAGCCGCCGAAAGCGCGGTTTTCTTGATCATATCGCGGCGTTTCATGATGTTCTCCTTGAAAATGTTTTTTTTAAATCTTTTTTGACAGGATTTACAAGATTTATAGGATTATAGTATTGTTTTTTAATATCTTGTTAATCATGTTAATCCTGTCCAATTTTTCTTTCTTTGCGTCTCTGCGTAAGATAATCATTAATTCAATTTCACGCATCACTTCCTCCGCTCCGATTCTCTCCATATGCCCATCCGGGGAGAAGAGAACTCGCACCCGGCTGCCGAGCGGCCTAAAGACCACAGGATCGGAAGGCCCGAAAAGCACCACTGACGGCGTCCCGGCGAGCGCGGCCAGGTGGCTGACCCCCGAATCATTTCCCAAATATAATGAAGCGCCGGCCAAAACGTGAAAGGCATTTTGAATGGTTTCAGGCAGAGCTTTCGTATACTGTGCGGGGATTCGGTCTTGCAGTCCACGCTCAATTTCAGCCGGGCCGAGAATGAAGACCACCCTTTTCGGGTCAGGCCAGAGGCAGGCTATTTCAATAAAACGTTCCAGAGGCCACATTTTTGAGACACCGCCGCTGCCGGGATGGATCACAAGGATCGTACCATCTCTCAGGGCAGAAATAGTTTGAGACAGGGGAGGGAGACCTGGCGAAAAATCAGGGGGCGTTTCGAGAATAGAAAGAAGATGTTCTGTTATATGATTCCTGAATCCCTGCGGCGGACGCGGGTCCAATATCCGGCATGCCATCGCCCCCGTTTCCAGCACAGTCTGGCGGAGGGTGTCCGTATTCCCCGCGGTAAAGAAATACACCCGGTCGAACTCCGAAAAGTAATCGCAGAGAAATCCGGTTGCCCCGCTTCCGGAAAAAAGTGCTGAGAATCCTGCTTCATCCACCGAGCGGAACCCGGAAAACTCCCCGGTCAACCGTGATACCGCGAGCATGGTGGCGTTCCCGAGAACATGGAGCCTGGCTTCCGGATACAGTCTTTTGATATATGAGCCGACCGGGAGGGTAAGGATACAGTCCCCGAGCCCTCCCGTGCGGATGAGAAGAATATTCACTGTATTTCCAGATAATCCTTTTCCGGCAGCTTCGGGAACGCCGCATGAGGCTCCGACTGGTACCAGAATGCGGTGGATGCGATGTCATCCTGCAGGGGCAGGTAGCGTCCGCCTGAGCTCCAACCAAGAGCCTGGATGGTGACCTTCAGGTCTTTGTCGAACCGGACGGGGTCCATGATGTGCCAGCGGTAGAGGCTGAACCGCTGCTGAGAGCTGTAGAGGCCGTCGGGCCGGATAACCTGCACCAGTCCGGTGTAGGGTGTAGAAAATTCCTGGTATTTGCCCCCATTATCGAAATTATAAGAGCCGCAGAAATAATCCTCCGTGCCGGTGCCGCAGATTGTTGGGAACTGAGTGTCGCCGTCGAGGAAGAATTTGATCTCGCCCTCGCCCCACCAGCCGTTGTTATGCACTCCCCAGGCCAGGTAAGTGCCCACATACTGTCCCCAGCCTTTGACGCCGTCGAGAATAGTGTATACGTTTTTGTACGGCAGGGGGTTGACACGGCGGAACTGGGCGTGGAAATATCCTGCTTCTTTGGGAACATCGGTGAGGGTGTAATCTATCTGGTAATAGAGGGTCATGGGTCTGTCGTCGATATTCTCGAACGTGATCCGGCAGGACTTGCGGAAAGGCATCTCCCAGTAACAGTTGAACGCGCTTCCGGGATTGACGCAGACAGGCAGCGAGTTGAGCTGGGCATACTTGCCCCAACCGCAGGCGAAGAAATCGCCGACAGGCGCTTCAACGGAAGGTTCTTTCTCACCGTCCCAGTAAATACGGATGATGGAACAGCGCCAGGTGCCTGCAGGGGTCATCCAGATGTGCTGAATGGCGCCGGTACCTTGAATATCAGCCAGGGTGAATATCTGCTTGCTTTCGATACGGATGGAAGGGGAAATCTTCCATCCCTGTCCGAGATCGCGGGCGGCGTTGGCGCCGGTACCCTGGGTCGCCATACCAGCCTTGCCTTTTTCGCCGGTAAAATTCTCCGGGCTGATGGAACGGGTCAGCGCATGGGAAAGCCGTGACAGATTTCCCATGCTCATGCCGAGACCGTTGAACGGGGAGTCCTGTGCAAACACAGCGGATACCGTAAACAAGCCAAACATGGCTGCTGAAAGCAGTACTGCGGTGCTCTTCATTCCATACCTCCTATAGGGTGAGTTATTTCCTTATCACTTCCTTTGCCGCGCGGAGAATATCCTCCACCTCCGCCATTCTTCCCATCCCGAGGCGGCCGTCCGCCAGCTTTCCCTCCTCCGGTCCGACGAAATGTACGCCCGCATTACGGAGGACGGCGATGTTGTTTTTGACAAACGGATTATCCCACATGCGGTTGTTCATCGCCGGAGCCATCAGCACCGGCACCGTGGTCATCATGGTGAGGATGGTGGTGCTGACCAGGTCGTCCGCAATGCCGCACACCGATTTCCCGATTATATTGGCGGTAGCCGGGGCCACTATCAGGATGTCGGCGCGGTCTGCGAGGGCGATGTGTTCCATATCCCACTTGTTTTCACGGTCGAACATTTCCACCGCCGCCGGGTTCTGCGAGAGGGTTTCCAGGGTAAGCGGAGTGATAAACTCGGTTGCCTCACGGGTCATAATGACCAGCACCTCGGCGTTTGCCGCCTTGAGTTCACGGACAATCGCGGCGCTCTTGTAGGCCGCTATCCCGCCGGTTACCGCCAGCACAACCGTTCTATCTCTGAACATAGACTGACCTCCTTAAAAATATATTTAGCCCGAATTATGCATGTAAAAGGGATTTTAGTCTCTGTGAGCGTTAAAACTACAGCCCCCTAAATCCCCCAAAGGGGGACTTAAAAGACTGCAAGACAAGGCATAATCGGTTTATTAAAAAAGTTGCATTTTTGCATTTTCATTTTTACCACGAAAAGTCCCCCCTCGGGGGATTTAGGGGGTTGCTTTCCAAAATTAATAATAAGTATTTGTTTAAAAAGAGTTAAGAAAATGTTACAGCAAGTTTGTGAATAATTCGGG
>JAUYCD010000168.1 GCA_030692375.1 Candidatus Latescibacter sp.
GCGGCGGAAAGCCATGTGGACCGCTCTATTTACAAAGCCGATGCCTTTGTTCGAACGGGAGTTATCGGAGTCCAGGTGCTCCTCGATATTTCGCGGAAAGCTGGAGTTCCGCGGTTCATCCAGATAAGCACGGACGAGGTGTACGGCTCCATCCGGGAGGGAGTGTTCACCGAGGAATCGCCCCTGAATCCTTCCAGCCCCTATTCTGCCTCCAAGGCGGCCGGGGATCTGCTTGCCCTGTCTTACCATAAGACATTCGGAACGCCGGTGATCATCACCCGGAGCTCCAACAATTACGGCCCCTTTCAGTACCCTGAAAAACTGATCCCGCTTTTCATCACCAACTGCTTTGAAGGCAGGACCCTGCCGCTTTACGGCGACGGGACGAATGTCAGGGAATGGATCCATGTACTCGATAACTGCCGCGCCATCGAGCTTGTTCTTGAGAAGGGAGTTCCGGGGGAGGTCTACAACATTTCCAGCGGGAAAGAGCTTTCCAATAGTGAAATTGCCCGCGTCATCGTCCGAACGATAAAAGTTCAGGAAAGCTTCATCACACCGGTCACGGACCGTCTTGGCCATGATTTCCGCTATGCGATGGATTGCGCCAAAATTGCAGGGCTCGGTTTTTCACCCCGCATCGATCTGGAAAAAGGCCTTGAGGAGACAATCCGGTGGTACCGGGAACATCCTGAGTGGTGGAAACCTTTGAAATGATAGAAAATTTTCTCTCGTAAAGTTCGCAAAGTCAATAAAGAAAGGAAAGACTTTAGACAGGATTTACAAGATTTACATGATTAATATTTCTTTTTTTCTAATCTTGTTAATCATGTTAATCCTGTCCAATATTTTCTTTTTGCTTTTCTTTCTTTGCGGACTTTTTGAGAAACTGTTTTTATCGGAGGGACAGCGCATGAAGGGAGTCATACTGGCGGGAGGCCTCGGCACACGGCTCGATCCTCTGACCAGGGTAACCAATAAGCATCTCCTGCCCATCTTCAACAAGCCGATGATCTTTTATCCCATCGAAACCCTGATCGAGGCCGGGGTGCGCGATATCATGATCGTGACCGGGGGAAACTCGGCTGGCGACTTTCTGACACTTCTCGGCAACGGCGCAGAGTTCGGTCTGAAACACATCAACTATACCTACCAGCAGGGGCACGGCGGCATAGCCCAGGCGCTTTCCCTGGCGGAACATTTCGTGGATGGCGACCGGGTGGTGGTCATACTCGGCGACAATGTTATACAGGGAAGTATAAAAACTGCGGTAGAGAATTTCAAACTTCAGACCCACGGCGCACGCATCATGCTCAAGGAAGTGCCCGATCCCGAGCGGTTCGGAGTCCCCGTTCTTGAAGACAATCGCATTGTCCGTATAGAAGAGAAGCCGCTTAAGCCAAAATCATCCTTTGCGGTGATCGGCATCTACCTTTATGACGACAAGGTGTTCGATTTCATCCGGACGCTCAAACCCTCATCCCGCGGGGAGCTGGAAATTTCGGATGTGAACAACGCCTATATCGCGGAGGGCTGCATGGAATACGAAGTCCTCGATGGCTGGTGGACGGACGCGGGGACATTCAATTCCCTCATACGGGCGAATGTGCTTGTGGCGGAGAAATACGGTTTTTCGGTCTAATAAAGGATAGATTTTTCCCAATACTCAATTGAAAAAAACTTTCCTTGACAAGATAAACTTTATGCATTATTTCAGGTTATGAAGCAAACATCGGCAAATTCAAGGATTCAAAGACAATAATAAATATTTTTTTTAAGTGTTTATATAACAGGGTGTTTCTTTAATAAATATAGGATACAAAGTAACATAATGAATCAAAACAATTTAAAAATTGACGATATTTTAATACGATTTCCTGGGGCTTACCGTTTGGGAGGAGGTAGTCAAAAAGAGGTTTACCTATATGAAGATAAGAATTTAGGGAAGATTGTATTAAAAATAGGGCTTTTTTTTACACCTCAAACACTGGAAAGAATAAAACGGGAGGTGGCTATTCTATGCGAACTTAGCTCTCCTGTTTTTCCAAAACATATTAATTTTGAAGTTATTGATAATATTAGATTCTTGATTTTTGAAGAATACATAGATGGAACCCCGCTTGATGATTGTATCCACGATTATACTACGCCCGAAAAAGCTTTTTCATTACTTTTAATACTATTAAGCGGACTTTCTGAATTATGGCTTAAAAGAGTTGTACACAGGGATCTTAAACCTGCAAATATTATGGTTACGAAAGATGGACCAAGAATTATTGACCTGGGAATTGCTCGTTTTCTTGATTCAACTTCGCTTACTCATACCTTCGCACCATTCGGTCCCTGTACACCTAATTATGCATCTCCAGAACAGTTAGAAAATCGCAAAAGAGATATTGATCATCGTACAGATCAATTTTCTTTAGGAATTGTAATAGGGCAATTGATTTTAGATGGAGAGCACCCTTTCGACCCAAGAATTACGCATCAAGGGAGAAGTATCCCAGAGAATATTTTGACCGGGAATTGGGCTAAGAATCAGATTAGAGATAAAACATCTCCTGCCGAGTATTTTATTATAACGAAACTGCTTGCACCCCAGCCTTATATGCGTTTTAGGCTTCCTAATGAACTAATTAATGCAGTAATTAAAGTTGTAAGAGGTGGCTAATGGCATCAATTTATCATCAGTTAGGCTTTCGTTATAATTGGAGTCTTGACAGTATCGAGTCTGACCATACAGGGGAAGGTATTATTTGTGCTCCTAGATATATGACTCGATCCCGTGTTCAATCTATTAAGGCCGATCTGCGGTCGCGTTCAATTTTTGATCCACAGTTTTATCTACCTCACTCTTCAAGAGGAGGATTAGCAACATACCCATTTTTCCCACAAGTTGTTGCGGGAGGATTCACAACTGCTGACTGGTCACATGATATGGCTTTAGAATGCGCGGATGCTTGCATCAAATTCCAAGACGATTATGGTTTTTCAGCTATTACGGTTCCCACACGGTTTCGGGAGGGAATGCCGTCAGAATTCATCGGAGAACAGGAAGAGCTTTTTATAACTCCTTTTTTAGAAATTGCTAGTCGTCGTCATATAACACGCCCTCTTTTTCTTCAATTAATTGTTACTGATTTTATGATTCGAGACAATTTATACCGAACACAACTGCTAAATTGGATTACTAGCTTTACAGAGCTTAAAGGGATCTATTTGATTTATCATGTACACAACCGCCAAAAGCAACTTTCAGATACGGAGTTTCTTTTAGATCTGATGGGCTTTATTCGCGACATTAAATTAGCAAATCTAAATGTGATAGTTGGGTACACAAATACTGAAGGCATACTACTAACTTGTGCCGGTGTTGACGGAATTACGATGGGTATTTATGAAAATCTACGTATGTTTTCGCCTGATGCCTTTAGGGAACCTGATGAAACACGGAGATATGCACCTAACGTTCGTTTATACATTCCACGACTCATGCAATGGGTCGAGTACCAATATTTGGGGGCCATACGAAGGGTTGTCAGTAATATCAATGAATATATTGAAGATAATCATTATCGAGTAAGTATGTTTCAACCTGAATACAATTGGCACTTTGCAAAACCAGAACCATACAAGCATTTTTTTATTGCATACTCTAATCAATTGAGACGTCTACTTGATGTTCCAGAGGCGGACCGCTGTGCGGTTGTTCTTGAGGAATGTCATTCTGCTTTAGATGAACATCAGCATCTGAAAAACTCTGGTGTTGTATTCGATCAAGAAAGTAGTGGATTCCATTTGACATCCTGGATATCGATTTTAAATATATGGATGAGGGATATACGATGAATTCTTTCAAATCTGAAAAATTAATGTGTCAATTATTTCGTCTTGAGCAGTTTCACGCAAAGTTAAGATATCGCGACTGGGAATCGTGGAAAATTAATGAAGCAAAGGGTTTGTTTGGTATCCCTGATCAAATAGTTGTTTTTTGGAAACCTTATTTAACTGGAAAAGTAGTATATAGAACTGTAGCATGTGAGATGAAAAGAGAAAATTGGCAACGTGCTTTAACCCAAGCGTATCGATATAAATCATTCGCGCATTATTCTATTGTTATATTAGATGCCTTTTACGTCCATCGTGCTAAAAAGGCATTAGATGAATTTAGAAACGCAAACATTGGTTTGGCTGGCTTATCATGTGATGGAATTTTAAAATGGTATTACTGTCCGCGTTTCCAAATTCCATATTCAGAGCCTATGACCAGAACTTTTCATAAAAAATATTTCGAATCATTTTACCCAAATTGTTAATATAAAGGCACTCACATGCCATTAAAATCAAATGAATCCCGACGCACATTTGTAAAAAAAAACATTCTCGCAGCTTCAGCCCTCGCCGCGACGGGAACCGCCTCCGCGCAGGAGGCGGGAAAGCGTAAATTCAAACGCAAAACCCCTTCCACTGGGGAGCTCCTTGAAGTGGGGATTTTGACCGCCACAGGAGGGCACATCGACTCCATCTGGGGGCCTCTCATCAATCCCACAGATGGGAAATCGCGGGTGACCGGGATGGTCATGACCCAGGCCTGGGATATAAACCCGGAGGCTCTGGACCGTTTCGCAAAGAAGTTCGATGTTAAAAAGGCGAAAAGCTACGACTCCATGGTTGGCAAGGTGGATGCGGTGATACTTTCCGATTTCTCCTCCCTTTTCTGGTACCAGGATTTGGCTCGTCCCTACCTGGAGGCCGGAATCCCCATTTTCATCAACCGTCCTTTCACCTCCAGTCTCAAAAATGCGCGTGCCATCATCGAAACGGCAAAAAAAGGCGGCGCTTCGATCATGTGCGGCTCATCACTGGAATATGTGCAGGCGGTGGATTCGATCCGTCAGACCCTGCCGGATTTGGGGGAGATTGTGGGATATGTGGCCGATAACGCCCAGAGCGATTACGCCACCCACGGGGTTCACGGCATTTACTTCGTGTACGCCTGCGTCGGCGGAGGAGTGTTGAGCGTTTCCTACCAGGCGGACGACTGGAAGAGGCCGAACGGAGCAATGACTTTTAAATACAAGGGGCGCAATGGAGGTAACAACTTCTGGGGGCTGCTCCAGCAGTCATACCGATCGGGAAGCGCCTGGATACGGGTATCCGGCAAGGGAACCTCCAAGCGTGGGGATGGCTATTTCAACGATGTCACCGTGGACCGTCAGATGGACTGGCCGCGGGAAAGCCGTGGATATGTAACCGACAGCGCAATCTGGCTGCCCATGATACATGCCATGCAGCGCATGTTCGAGACCGGGAAAATGCCTGAACCTTACGAGAACATCTATGAGAAAACGCAGATGTTCATCGGAGAATTTTACTCGTTACTTGAGAAAAATGGCGCGCCGGTTGCACTTGATGATATCCCGCTCGGCTGGGAAATCCCGAATTCCGGTCCGCCCATGGACCCGAAACACTACCCGAAAGGGTTTTTTGGATAAAAAAGTGACAGAGTGACAAAGTGACAAAGTGACAAAGTTAAAAAGACAGTCTGAACCGCTGATTCGAATGAAAAAACCGATGGTTATGAAGTATAAGCATTTATGTTGATTCACAAATAAGCTTTTGTGAAATGCAACTCCGCATTATTTTGATATGAGGAATTTCGGTTTTACTTAGAATGGAGCGTGCCACTATGGGTTCAGGAAATTTGAAAAGATGTCCCTACTGCGCCGAGTTTATTCAAGGCGCTGCGATAGTATGCCGATTCTGCGGGCGTGACTTGCCGAAAGAGAACAACCATGCGAACAGTTCTTTTGCGGAGTCGATGGGATACTTTACCGGGCACTGTATTGCGCGTTGGGGATTTGGGGTATGTTTTGCTGTAATAGCTGGAATTTTTATTTTATTTCTTATTTTAGTCGGGAATTTCAAGTCTAACACGCCTCCTCGACTTCCACAGAATTCTATCTCCTCAGTTCACGCCCCAGTCTCAACCCCGGCTCCCACCCCAACTAATCAGACTCCTGTTTCAACTATGAAGTATGACCCTGTTGCCAAGTATGGAAAAGAAAAAGTTGATGCAGCAAATAAGGTTATGAATTTGGTAAAACAAGATTGTAACGTTTTTGTAGATGGTGGGCTGGTGGTAGAAATGAGCCGTTATATCAATGACAAAAATGATCTCTTAGGATATGTCACCGCAATAGCTAACGCCGATGCAATTCTTTTTGGTAGTGCCAGAAGCATTTTTGTTTACGACCCCTCAAAAAAACTGATCGCCTCGGCAGATGCATTCAGAGGAATTCGATTGAGAGATTAATTACCGAATGAATTCCCTACGTATCAAGTGACAAGTTTCAAGTTCGCAAAGGATGACTCTTACCCTCCGCGTAAATGTGGCTTCTTAGCATACTTCATTTCTACCTTTTACACAAATTCCAAGCGCTCATCTATGCGAATTTTTTTTATTGAAGGATATACTGTTATCACATTACCGATTTTCTTAGAATAGTGATGAAGAAAAAATATTTTTTTCGCATCTCATCATCTTTTATCACTTGAATCACGCGCATCAGTGATTCAGACAATTTTTTCTTCTGACTCCTGACTCCTGTATTCTCTCTTTTCTTACATCTCTTCCATGAGCGCGGCATAGATTCGTGCGGCTTTCGGAATCTGCTCCACCTCCACCCATTCGTCGTCGGTGTGCGCCTGAGCGAGGGCGCCCGGTCCGCAGATGACTGAAGGCGTCCCCCTCAGGATCATGGAACCTGCAAGGGTCGCCCCCGGGCAGCCGGAAAGAACGGCCGTTTCCCCGATTGCCCCCTCGAAAGCTTTAATAGTACGGAGCACAAATTCATGATCCGGAGGAATGAATGCCGCCGGTGAGCCGCCCCTGTCTTCCCGCCATGTCCGGGGAGGATCGGTTTCACGGATTGCGATTCCCTGCTCGCGGTTCATCCTGTCCATTAGTCCGTTAATTTGCTCCCTCACCATCTCCGGCGGGGTTTCCGGGATGAGGCGGGTGTCGATGCAGGCAAGGCACCGGTCCGGAACCGCCGAAAGATAGAGGCCGCCCTCGATTTTCTCGAAGTTGACCGTGCACTTCCCGAACCAGGGATTCTCGATCGAGAGGTAGGGGAGTTTCAGAAATTCCCGTATGAAAAAAGCCATGTTGTGAATGGCGTTGACCCCCAGGTAGGCGAGACCGGAATGCGCGGATCTCCCCCTGGTTTCGAACGCGGTGGCGATGCCGCCCCGGTTGCCGATGTTTATCTCAAGGCCGGAAGGTTCGGCTGAGATGAGGCCGGCATACCCGTCGAGGAGGCCGCTGTCCAGGAGCAGGCATATTCCGCCCTGACCGCCGTATTCCTCTTCGATATCGCTCACAAAGGTGATTCCTCTCCGGGGTTTCTTTCCGGCGCGCACCAGGGCTTTAAAGGCGCAGAGAATGGCGGCAAGTCCCCCTTTCATGTCGCAGGCGCCACGGCCGTACATCCTGCCGTCACGGATTTCCGCCCCGAACGGTTCGACGGTCATGGTGCCGGTCGGTTTGGTGTCCTGGTGGCCGTTGAAAAGAAATCTATCCGGGCCGCTCACAGCCCCGTAATCCGCAAAAAAATTGCATCGGTCGTTTTCATAGGGATAGAGACGCACCGGTATGTGCAGATCCTTGAACCACCCCTCATAGTAATCCACTATCCCGCGGCCCTCATGGTGGGTGATGGAAGGTATCCGCACCAGATCTCTTGTGATCTGGATCACCTCTGAATCATCGATAAGATCAAAAATATCCTTTGTAGATGGCATGTCGGCATTCACCTCTGTGTATGGCTGCATTCCGGGTTTTTTCAATACAGGTAAAAGTGGGAATAATATGGCAGATGACTTCCGTCTATACAAGCGTTACTTTCCGGTTTGAGAAATACAGTTTGCGGAAGCTGGCTTTTGTTCTCGATATTATGGAGGGAGTAAGATTTTTTTGACAGGATTAACAGGATTAACAGGATTTTTGCATTGCTTCAAATATTTTTGAAACTTTTGAAATAATGTTTCTCTCAAAGTTCGCAAAGAAAAAATACTTGTTTCAATAATTTTTTATTGTATTCTCCCGCAATATGTTAAAATTATTCTGATACCTTAAATTATCCGTGATGCATTCAAATTCCCAATTTTTTCCTTTCTTTATTGACTTTGCGAACTTTGCGAGAGAATAAATCAAAGATTTCTATTTGTGAATGTTTGGTTTTTACTCTGTTACTTTGTCACTCTGTCACTTTTCATGGAGCATCACATGAGAAAACCCTTATGCGCTCTGACCATGGGAGATCCTGCCGGGATCGGGCCGGAAGTAATCCTGAAGACCCTTTTTTCCCATCGGGCAAAAGAAGCTGCCGATATGGTGGTCATAGGCTTCCCCGGACCGTTTGAGAGGGATGCCGGAATGCTCGATCTGGATTTCGTTATAAAAAAAATCGACTCTCCCCGGGAATCAGTTTTTCGCAAAAACATCATGAATCTCATCGTACCGGATCGTCGCCTGATAGTTCCCCTTCAGTATGGAGTTGTGGATGCCCGGTGCGGGAAGGCGGCGGCGCTGTGTATCGAGCTTTCCGCACGGCTGGCTCTTTCCAGTGAAGTGGATGCGGTAGTGACAGCGCCGATAAACAAGGAATCGCTCAATCTGGCCGGGTACGAATATCCGGGACATACCGAGTTCTATCAAAGCCTTACCGGGGCGAAGGATATCGCCATGCTCCTCTCGCTCGGTGACTTACGGGTGGTCCATGTGGCGACTCACACCTCAATACGGGATGTTCCTGCCCGGATTAAAAAAAAACGTATCGTTCGGACTGTCCAACTCCTCCATGATGCGCTGAAACGACTGGGGATGAAAAATCCGCGCATCGCCGTTTCCGGGCTGAATCCTCATGCCGGGGAAGCCGGTATGTTCGGCCGTGAGGAAATCGAAGAAATCATCCCCGCGGTAGAGGAGTTGAAAGCAGTGGGCATGAATATCACCGGGCCGATCTCCCCGGATACCGTGTTCCCAAGGGGACTGAGCGGGGAGTTTGACGGCATCGTTGCCATGTACCATGACCAGGGGCATATCGCGCTCAAGCTTGCCGGGTTCAAGCTGGGAAAGGAAAACCGCGTGGTGGAGGGGGTCAATACCACGCTCGGACTGCCCATTATCCGTACTTCCGTGGATCACGGCACGGCATTCGATATCGCCGGAAAAGGAATTGCCAGCCCCCTCAGCATGATCGAGGCGGTGGAACTCGCGTCTCAGATGGTAAAAGTTAAAAGAGATCCTGAAACGAGTTCAGGATGACACGTGTCATGCCGAACTTGTTTCGGCATCTATTTTCACAATCGTGTCATGCCGAATTTATTGCCGCTTCGCGGGAACGATGAAACCGTTTCGGCATCTATCAGGAAGGAAACAGGAAGTGAAAGGTTTTTTCGCCCTGTATGTACGAGAGATTCAAACCATGATTCTGCTTTCGCCCGCTCCCCTTTTCGTGGTTTTGGCGGTCATATTAATCCTGATGTCCGGCGCGGTTTTCTTCATCGCGGGACTGGTGTTCTTCCACCGGAACAGCGGAGTACGAAAAGGAGCGGAATGAACCGGCGCGCTCTCATCTTCTGGACAATATTCGGCTCCATCGCCCTGGGAATCGCTCTATCGGTTACCTACCTCGCCCGTACACCGTTGACTCCGCTCACAGGGGCAGACCAGCTTGTTCTGGTCGTAGCAGATACGGATACCTCCACCCATGCCCGTCTGGAAACATTTTACCGTCAGGGAAATACCTGGCGCCCCATGTTCACCTGTCCGGCGATTTTGGGCCGTAACGGCCTGGCCTGGGGCCGGGGCCTGCACCGTGACCGAGACCGCACCCCCCTTGAGCCGGTGAAACGCGAAGGAGATGGCAAATCACCCGCCGGAGCGTTCGAGCTGCTCCATGCTTTCGGCTATCCCCCGCCGGACAGTGTCCAGACGAAACTCCCCTATACTCAGTCCACACCCGATCTCATCTGCCTGGATGACATCCGTTCGGAATACTACGCCCTGGTGGTGAATCTCCGCGAGAAAAAGCTCGATCCGGCAAACCTCCCCTCGCACGAGAACATGCGGCGCGACGACGATCTGTACCGATACGTCATCGTGGTGGGGCACAATACCGACAGGCCGGTAAAAGGGGCGGGAAGCTGTGTTTTTCTGCACATCTGGCGCGGGGAGAATTCATTTACCGCGGGATGCACGGCCATGGCCGTTGAGAACATGCAGCGGCTTCTGGCGTGGCTCGATCCCCAAAAGCGGCCGGTGCTTGTCCAGCTTACCGGGAAAAGCTATGAGAGGCTGAAAGGGGATTGGGGATTGCCGGGAAGGTGAAGAGGCAAAGCGGGGACTCTTAAACCTTCAGGTTTCAACAAGGCACAAATCAATGGCTTCTTTAATGTTAGCCATGGCCTCGTCAATGGTTGATCCATAGGTATGACAGCCTTTTAATACAGGACAGCTTACTATATAGCAGCCGTCTTCATCAATTTCAATAAGTATGGGAAGATGTATGTTTTTCATTTTTCCTAACCTCCAATAGTATGTTTAAAACAGTATATTCTTTTTGTAAGTAAATAGTCAAGGGAATATGCCATCGACAGCCTCAAGATATTCCTGGATAGCATAGTTGATATTTTCGATGGCCTCAACTTCAGTTGCCCCCTGAGACCAACAGCCGGGCAGGCCGGGTACATGGACGCTGTACCCTTCTTCCGAGAGTTGGAGAATTATTTTGTATTTCATGGCATTTCCTTTGTTCGCTGATTTGTCATGGTTGAACGATTATACCTTTGCGGATTCCCACCGGCGGGTCTGTTTTTTCCACTCTTCAATCGATTGGGGCCAATCGTGCAAGGTCGCCGGATCAAAATCCGCCCCATTCTGCCATACCAATATATGGGTTTCAAGGTCATTTTTATTCAATAAAAGTCGTTATTTAGGGTCTGCTGAAAAAGTCTGAAAATATAATATAAATACTTGACAATAAAGGAGATAAGTAGTATATTATGGCAGTGTTTTGGAGGTCGAAATGCACGCATTTCGAATCATACCCCTGATAAACCTTGCATTTTTTAGTAAAGGAAGAGGCAATGTATCGAGGGAAAGATCGACTGAC
>JAUYCD010000169.1 GCA_030692375.1 Candidatus Latescibacter sp.
AATTAGACATGATTAACATGATTAACAAGATTAGAAAAAAAGGAATATAAATCATATAAATCCTGTCAAAAAATCATAAAGAAGAAAAGGGTGATGAATGGCAGCGAATAGAATGCAGATACCCCGTCAGCCCATGCCCGAGCAGAAACCGGAAGAGCGGGTAAACAATTTTATAGAGGTTCCTTTCGGATACGATCCGGAAACGGCAATGCGTGAAGCGGAGCGCTGCCTGGCCTGCAAAACCCGTCCCTGTGTTGCGGGCTGTCCGGTGGAAGTGGCGATTCCGGAGTTCATCAAGCTCATAAGCGAGGGCAAATTCATCGAGGCGGCATGGAAGCTGAAGGAAACCAATTTCCTCCCCGCGGTGTGCGGAAGAGTGTGTCCGCAGGAGGAGCAGTGCGAAGTCCTCTGTATCCGCGCTAAGAAAGGAGAGCCGGTAGCCATAGGACGTCTGGAGCGTTTCGCCGCCGATTTCGAACGCGGCCACGGGGAAGTGATGATACCCAAACTGCCTCCCTCGACCGGCAAACGGATTGCGGCGGTAGGCTCCGGGCCTTCCGGGCTTACCGCGGCAGGCGACCTTGCCAAAATGGGTCATGAGGTCACCGTGTTCGAGGCGCTGCACAAAGCCGGCGGAGTGCTGGTCTATGGAATCCCTGAATTCCGCCTTCCCAAAGCCATCGTCGAGGCGGAGGTATCCTACCTGGAAAAACTCGGAGTAAAATTCGAGATGAACAGCGTCATCGGGCGTATCGACACCATCGACGATCTCCTGAATAACGGGTACGATGCTGTGTATGTGGCCACCGGAGCAGGCGCGCCGGTGTTCCTGGGCATCCCCGGAGAAAATCTGGGCGGAATTTTCAGCGCGAACGAATACCTTACCCGCTCGAATCTTATGAAAGGATACCTCTACCCAGAGTACGATACCCCGCTGCCGAAAAGCAGGAAGGTAGTAGTTCTTGGCGGAGGAAATGTAGCCATGGATTCGGCGCGAACCGCACGGAGACTTGGCCCGGAGAAGGTGACCATCCTCTACCGCCGGAGCGCCGAGGAGCTCCCCGCCCGTAAGGAGGAAATCCACCATGCCATGCAGGAGGGGATCGAATTCCGGTTTCTCACCGCCCCGGTGGAATTTCTCGGCGATCCGTCCAACATGGTTCGGGCGTTACGCTGTCTCTCCATGGAGCTCGGCGAGCCGGACAGCTCCGGCCGGAGGCGGCCGATTCCTATCCCCGGCTCGGAATTCGTGGTGGAAGCCGATACGGTGATCGTGGCGATCGGGAATCTCCCCAATCCGCTCATCCCCAACACAACCCCTGACCTCCCGGTAAACCGCCGCGGTAACATCACCACGGACGAGCAGTGCCGGACGGGAAAGGAGGGTGTGTTCGCCGGAGGGGACATCGTCACGGGCTCCGCCACCGTTATCCTGGCGATGGGCGCGGGCAGGATTGCGGCCAGAAGTATTCATGAGTATGTGATGAAAAAGAAGAAGAGGAATATAGGAGACAGGAGTCAGGAGACAGAATAAAAGATTGTCTTTCGCAAAGTTCGCAAAGAAAAAATACAAAAGAAGCCAGAATATTAAAAAGGCGGCTCGAAAGCCGCCTTTCCCAATTTTGCAAAAACTGTTTTACCTTGCCAGAAGCATCTTCCTTGTTTCCTCTCTTCCTCCGGCAATAAGCCGATAGAGGTATACTCCCGAAGAAACCTGCTTTCCACTGTTGTCCGAGCCATTCCATATAACCCGGTGCTCTCCAGCGGATTTCTCTCCGTTCGCAAGAGTGACTACTTCCCGCCCAAGAAGATCGTACACCTTAAGGCTTACCTGTGAAGATTTTCTGAGAGCAAAACCGATCGTAGTCGCCGGATTGAACGGGTTAGGCAAGTTCTGTTTTAATGTGAAGACTTGTGGCGCCTCCGCGGTGGCGTCTTCATCATTCACCGCGGAGGGAGCTAAAAAGTTATCGGGACTTCAGTCACTCTCGAGAAAAGATTGCTCTCGTTCGCTACCCAGACCTTTATGCGATGTTCTCCATAAACTTCCTTATCGAAGGGAAAAGTACCAGTATCTGCGTTAAAAGATAAGATATTGTTTTTTTCAGTCTTACCATCATAACCGAAAGGAGCTACGTCCGCCCAGTACAGGAGATTGAATCCCTGGGGGTCTACCGCGGATATGGTAATCAAAACCCGTTCGCTTTGACCGGACCCCATGGTTGGCAATGTCACTGCATTCTTGGAAAGAGAAACTGAATTAATCACCGGAGGTTCAATCACATCGGAGATTTTGACATACGGCGCACCGTTAATAATAGCGGAATCGATCGTTTTGGCCAGGGCCAATACATCGATTCTTCCAGAGCTATTTAAATCTATACCAATCAAGACATTTTTTCGTATAAATACAATACCATCTGGATTATCTGGGGCTCCATAAAACCACCCGGAATCTCCGAAAGGAGGTTTTTCCAGTTCATTAAAGAAAACCGTAAGCGATCTGTTGAAATAATCCAGAGTAGTATCTTCAGTCTCTCGTACTGTTGGGTGTATTCCAATGTACATTTCAAAAAACATATCACTGCTTCTAATTATATAGCTCCTTGCTGAGGGACCGCGACTGTTCTGTGGTCTAACTTCAAAACCGGGGAGATTTTGAGCGCTCCATTCAAAGACATTCATTCCGGAGATCAACGGCCCGGTATACGTCGAGCGAACGAGACGGTATTCGCCCTTCGTATAATATTCCTGTGACATACTTGAATCTGCGAAGCTGTACAAACAAATACCCGCCATGAGCGTCATTATGATCAGTCTATTTCTCAACATATTCTGCTCCTGTTCCTGAAAACGAATTTTTATAAATGTTATCGAGCCGTAGGTTTAGTTCTCGAAGATGGGTATTGGATAATGCCGGTATCAGTGGTCAGCAATTGCAGGTAATTACTGTATGTGACATCACCCTTTGAGAGAATCGGAGACCCGCCATTATACGCTCTTGCCGCCGCGTCTGCGATAAAATTATCATACTGGCTTTCATCATAAAAATATACGATCTGGTGATAAAGCCAGTAATAAATTTGGCTCGCAGAGCCATACGGCGCTGGCAAAAGTGTGTTTGTAGTAAATGTTGTGTGCACCCCATCCTTGATGCCGATATAACCTATCCCGTTCGCTTCTGAATATGGCATGCCAATAGAATAGGCGAGGAGGCATAATAAATTTGCATACGAGACACAATCGATGGAAACATCTCCAAGAATATCGATAGAATCCAGCAATGCTTTGAAATATAACTGAGAAGTGCCACTATCATATTTTGTGGAATTTTGACCGTATTGTAAACTTTGATAATTGTATAAACCTGAAGTGAGATAACTAATGCATCCGGGCTTTGTTGATTGTCCGGAAGCCCAATCACAGGCCAGATCAAGTGCATCCGACCAAGGAATACCTGCTTCGTTATCAGCATAATTATAAAAAGAATCGGGGGCGGATAACAATGTATAGTAATCATGTGATGTCGTACCCAGTTCGATGGGAGTGCCCAGGGTATTCGGGCCAATTTTGGTAACCCGCCATTTTAATCCACCAGTCTTTTTCCCTACGCTGTTTGGCAGGGATGAACCTTGGGTTTTGGAAAAGGTAACCAGGTTATAGGGATTATTTCCAGGATTTTCTATAGAGATTCCGCTGCCGTTGAACCAAACTGCTACAGGCCCCACGTCGTAAAATGAAGATGATGATTCTGCCAGAGCATCAATGGTTAATGAGGAATCGCAGTCGAACGGACTCGCCATGAACTTAGCTTTTACCGAGGCATCATTGTTGCGAACATAAGCGAACTTTTCCCTGGTAACCGGATTGGTGAGGTTATTATACTCCGGCGCGGTGATGATAGTGCTCCCATTATTTTTACGGATCGTGATTGCATCAGAAGAAGAGGAGTCTGTAGTATGGTTGAACTGAATCTGAAAAATATCAATATTCAACGGCAAATCCCAGGCCGAGGCTTTCTGCAACGCACAGAGCATCAATACGTTCGCAATTAATATACTTAAAAAAAAGTTTTTCATAGGATTACTTCCTTATTTTTCAGGTTTCTTTTCCTTTAATTACTTTTTAAAAGCTTGTACATAAGGATGCTTCGCCGATTCAGTATCGGGATAGAGAGTAAGTACTTTACGGAATGCTTCTCCTGATTTCTGGTTATCCCGTAAGAACATTAGGTATGTGCGCCCAATTTGTAACTGGATTCGGGCGGAAAGTTCACGGTCGCTAATAGATTCGTTTGACAATGACTGTTCCAGCCTTGTGATCGCCTCCCGGTACTTTCCCTTTTGCACCTCAAGCCATGCCAGGCAATACTGCGCATACCCAACAGCATTCGGGTCATCCTTATAGGAGGTAAGCATACCCGTGAAAATGGTTTCCGCCTGGTCGAACTCGCCCAGCCATATATGTAATAGCCCAATGTCGTACTCTGCCTCCGCACGAACCGACTGTGCTATTCCCTGTGTTTCCAGAACTTTTTGATATGCATCGATAGCTTCTTTGTATTTGTGAGCTTTCCTCAGAGTGTCGCCTTCTGTAAGCGCAGAACGGTCGATTTCTCCGATGGTTAATACAATCTCATTATCCGGGGCAGTGGTGGTTGCTTTCGTGCTCTCGCCAGATGTTGCAAGTATCCCGATCCCGAGAATGAGTGTCCCCAGGGCGCAGAATACAACCCATGTATATCTTTTTGTAATGTGCATGAATATATTCTCCCTATTGCGTCAAGAGCATTTTTCTGGTTTGAGTGAAATTCCCGGCCTTGAGTTGGTAAAGATACACTCCGCTCGAAACCGCTCTGCCGCCTTCGTCACGGCTGTCCCACATTACCGTATGAATCCCGGCGCTCTGCGGGCGGTCCAGCAAGGTACGCACCTTCTGCCCCAGAGAATTGTAAATGGTCAGAGAAGTATGACTGTTTTCTTTCAGTGCAAAACTGATCGAGGTAGTGGGATTGAATGGATTAGGCGCATTCGAATAGAGAGCATTCTCCGTCGGGCGTTGAGCAAGATGCACTTGGAGAGTATAGTTCCAGCGTTCCCCGGCGCTATCCTTCAGTGTCAGGGGAACCTGTACCTGCGCATCAGGCGGAGCATTTTTCACCTGGAGGGTAAGCGCCAGCTTTTCTATGCTTTTCTGGCCTTTGGGCGCGGCAACTGTTTCTGCTCCGGGCAGGACTGTCAACCATGAAGGGAGCTTGCTCTGGTCCACTTCCACCTTCAGGCGGGCGTCGGTCGCCCCCTGGTTGAGAATGGCGAAAGATACCGTATTCTTCCCTTCATGGAGCAGGAGAGCGGGAAGCTCTCCTGAAAATGCTTCCGCAGCGCTCCATAAGCATAACAGAGCGATGATTCCTGACTTCTGCATACTGCCTCCTTGTGGTGGAATAGTGGATGAACGCTCCGAGTGAAAAAGCAACGGAGCTTTCACTTATCATATTGCAATAAGTGTGCCTGAAATCTTATGTTATTGTTTATAATTCGCTTATGATTTTTAGCACTAAACTTGTCCTTAAAAACTGTCCGTTTTCTGTCCGTTTCCGGACAGTTAGTGTACGTATTCGGACAGTTTCCGTAAAGTTTTTGGGTCTTGCATTTTTCTTTAAAGTTGGGTATTATTGTAACCTTATGATATATGCATTCTTTCTGTAAATATTTTGTTTACTTTGCGGGAGATGACTTTTCTTTATTCTGATACTAACCTTATAGAGTAATTACCTTGACCGATGATAGAATCCCAAATCCCGAATACAGGGAAGCGCTGAATTTCCTGTACAGCTTTGTCGATTACGAGCGCGATTCGAAATGGAAATACGACGGAAGCCATTTCGATCTGAAACGGATAAGGTTGCTTCTTGAGGCGCTGGGCAGCCCCCACGAACACGGCTGGTTCGTGCATGTTGCGGGAACCAACGGCAAAGGATCGGTTTCAGCAATGATTGCCTCGGCCCTCCGTGAATCGGGATTGAAAACGGGGCTGTACACTTCGCCGCACCTGATCACTTTCCGTGAGCGCATCCGCATCGATGGCCTCCTGATAACCCCGGAAGAAGTGATCGCCGGGGTTGACCGTATCCGCAGACCCGCGGAGGAAGAAGGTGGACTGACTTTTTTCGATGTCTGGACCGCGCTGGCGTTCGATCATTTTACCAAAAGTGAAGTTGATGCCTCGGTGATCGAGGTCGGTATGGGCGGAAGGCTCGATTCCACCAATGTAATCATTCCCGCAGTGTCCGTGATCACCTCCATATCCCTGGATCACCGGGGAAAACTCGGTGAAACACCTGCCGATATCGCGGCGGAAAAAGCGGGGATTATTAAACCGGGAATTCCGGTGGTCAGCGCCCCCCAGGATGAGGATGTCGCCGCTGTGCTGCGTGAAAAGGCGAAAGAGGCAGGCTCGGAGATGCTCATGGTCGGCTGTGAGGTGGGCTATGAGAAGGTGAACGGCGGCATTCGATATCATGGACGCCGGTGGGAGATGGACAGTGTACGCGTCCCGCTGCGGGGAAACTTTCAGCATGAAAATGCCGCAGCCGCCCTTGCAGCGCTGGAATCTCTGGCCGCGCAGGGTTACCCGATAACTCCCGAAACCGCCCGCCGGGGGATAGAAAAAGTCCGCTGGCCGGGAAGGCTGGAAACGCTTTCCACACATCCGGAAGTGGTTGTCGACGGCGCCTGCAACACCGGCGCAATGCGCACGGTGACTGAGTATGTGGCGGAAAGAAGCCCCCGTAACCGCACGGTGGCGGTGGTGGGCATCTGCAAGGACAAAGAGGTACGGCAGGTCCTTGAAATACTCGGAGAGACAGCCTCACGGTTTGTCATCACCCAGGCGAACAATCCCCGAGCCATGCCGGTGGAAGAGCTGGCAAAGCTTGTCCCGGCGGATGTCGAATACAGTATCTTCCCCGACCCGGTGCAGGCGGTCAGCGAGGCCGTGTCCCAGGCCGGCGCTGATGGATTCGTGATGGTTACCGGGTCTCTCTACCTGGTGGGCGAAGTCATGAGGCATTACGGGGAGAAAGGCATCGAAGAAATATAAGGGAAAACAAAGAGAATTAGACATGATTAACATGATTAACAAGATTAGAAAAAAGAAATATATCTTGTAAATCTTGTAAATCCTGTCTAACCCGAATTATTCACAAACTTGCTGTAACATTTTCTTAACTCTTTTTAAACAAATACTTATTATTAATTTTGGAAAGCAACCCCCTAAATCCCCCGAGGGGGGACTTTTCGTGGTAAAAATGAAAATGCAAAAATGCAACTT
>JAUYCD010000170.1 GCA_030692375.1 Candidatus Latescibacter sp.
TCTGTCAAGCCTCAGCCAAAGGCTGACTTGCTTGGGCTTGACAGCAACTAATAAAATATTTCAATTCGGGTTGGATTGAGATCATTCCCTCAATGCAACCCTTATAAGTGCATTTTTTACCAACTCTTTTGGAGAAGAACCTTAAATAAATATTGTATAGAATGTTAATATTGTATAGTATACTATCCAACAAAGATAATTTTCTAAAGCTTTTATGTAAAATTCAAAAATACTTGTATGTATCTTAAATGAAATATGTTATATTATCGCCCGTTAAGATTTACGGCAGGGTTATTGAATTTTCTTCTTTCTTTCTTTGAAAAAAAATGTTATATTATTATTTATCCTTGCGCTGTTTATCTTAACTGGTAAACGAAAGGAGGGAAAAATCGACAAACGCTAAAGAAGCATTTCTTTTAAGTACGTTAATAGCCTTTTCCGGAAAAGCAACGGATAAAGGCTGAGTCAGTGTTTTACAAAGTAAAACTGTTATTTCTCTGATTTTGGTAACCGGTGAGTAGTTACATAACTGTCAACTACTTCTCAATGAAAGAAAGGATTCAAATCATGAAAAAGATTATTATTGTAGGTTCTCTTGCTATAGCTCTCGGAGTAATACTTTTTGCAGGTTGCGCCAAACCTCCCACGGAGAAAGTTGCAGCGCTTCAAGATCAGATTTCCAAACTGGAGGGCCAGGGCGCACAGGTATTTGCTACTCCTCAGTACGAACAGGTTTCGGCTGGAATGTCCGATCTGAACAGCCTGATGGATCAGAAGAAGAACAAGGCTGCTACTGCCAAAGCTGATTCCATGGATGCCCTTGTTAAAGCTTTGGATGAAGCAGTTATTGCCCAAGCTCCGCAAGTCGCCAAACAGGCTGCGGATGCTGCTGGCGCTGAGATTGCCAAGCTTAAAGCGCAGATGAAGACTCCTGAAGCCAAAAAGGTCATTGTTAAAGATGAAATAAAGAAGATGGATGAAATGGCCGCCGGTTTCGACAAAGATTTGGCTGCTGTCACTGCTGACATTGGAAATTCAGCTTTTCTGAATGCTTACAATAATGCCAATACTTTGAAGGGCAAGATCGCCGCGGCTGAGCAGGGAATCACTCAGAAGATAGAAGAAGCTAAAGCCAAGAAGGGCGCCAAAGCCCCGGCTAAAGCCGCTCCCAAGAAGTAATTAACTCTTTTATAAATCCGGATTTCGTTTAGGCGAAGACCCCGGAAAAAAACAAAAACCCGGAAAGTTAGTATTCCGGGTTTTTTTATAATAAAGATTATTTTTCACAACTCTCTTTACATTTGAACTGGGTGTCACACCATGATTTCAAATCCGCCGAAGGTTTTCATCAGTGTGGTTCTTTTCATTATGGCTGTTCTGTTCGCAGGTGTAACCAGTTTTGCAATTGAGACCGGCAGGTTGAGCGGTAAAGTTGTTGATGCCGAGACAGGCCGGGGTATTTCCAGTGTTCTGGTAACTGTGGAAGCGGGGCTGGAGGTTTTTACCGCTTATACCGACTCTGGGGGCGGGTTTGCTCTTTCCACTCTTCCAGTTGGCTTTCATTTCCCAATCTCTGCCGTTAAGAAAGGATATAAATCTGTTTCGGCCACGGTTTCCATTGAGAGCGGAATTACCGGCAGGATTATGCTGGCATTGCCTTCCCACTGCCTGAAATTGCTCTATCCACAAGGAGGAGAACACGTAATCGCCGGAACCGACGTGGTGATTCGATGGGAGGCTTATGGAATAGAACACGTTCGCTTTGAATTTTCCATAAACAGCGGACGGCACTGGTATACCCTTGGAGAAGTGATTAATGCGGAGGAAGGACTGTATGTATGGTCAGTCCCGGACCTCCCTACAAAGAATTGTATGATTCGGATTATCGGAAAGGAAAGGCCGGGCATGACCGATCAAAACGATGTTCCTTTTTCGATCAGCTCATTTTGAATATCATGATCAGCAGAACCAGAATCAAGCCGGCCAAGGTGATAAGTTCACGGTTTTTTACCGCGAGGAAAGGCGACGTTTCTCTGAGAATCGCGCCCAAACTGAAACGGCGCGGTATAATCCGGGGGACCTCATGAAGATAATTCAGATAGTCTTCCCCATACCGGACGGTAAGGTATGCCTCTTCACTTTTTATCACCTGGTAATAAAGAGGCGGAAAGAGGAGAATAAACAGAAGGACAAACAGAGGATCCCTCCCCATGACGCATGCACCCAGTCCGATGAGGAAGGAACCGGCATAAAGCGGGTTCCGGGTGAAAGCATAGATACCGTTACGGGTTACTCCTTCGAATTTTATCAGGGTGCCGGCGCTTACAAACCGGATACATTCCCCCAGCGCCATGAAAAACAGTCCGACCAAAAAGCTCACCAGGGTAGGTTCCGCCCGCCACAGAAATACCATACCTGCCAGGAATCCTATTTGAAGACGTAATGTTTTTCGTATTTTCATAATTTTTCCAATTTTTTCTAAAATAGCTTTTTTATACACCAAAATCAATCTTCTTGCAAACATAAAAGTAAAAAAACCAAAAAAATTGGTTGCTCTTTTTCAGCTTTATTGTGTATTCTATTTCCATGAAAAAAAATACACTTTCTCAAATTCAGGATACCCCGGATACTGAGCGATGGCATCATCCGGGTGGCAAGCTCATGGAACAGGGCGCAGAGAGTCTTTCTGACACAGAACTATTGTCCATTATTATTGGCGTGGGTGTAAAGGGTATGCCCGCAGAAAAAATTGCAGAAGAAATCATAAAAAAATTCGGATCATTCCGTGGAATGTCGGATCAACCTTTCGACAAGTTCACTAGAATCAAAGGCATCGGCGAAACAAAAATAGTGAGAATTGCCGCAGTGTTTGAAATTGCCAGAAGAATCGTGCTTGAGGTGTTGAAAGACCATGAAAAATAAAAAAGTGCCTGCTCCTTTTGAGGTTGATCCGCACAAGACGGAACGTACAATTGTGGCGGTCCTTACGCACTGGATGAGAAATATCATCGAGGAAAAGAAAATAGAGCTCGGCCCCCCGGATGTTGAAACATCGGGGGAAGACAGAAAAATGCCTGATGCGGTGATTTTTGAGTCTCAAAGAAGTAATAAAGTAGTATGTGTGATAGAAGCAAAACCGCCTCAATGGGACGTTTTCAACGAAATGGAATTAAAAGAACCCGCAAGACAGAAAGCAGTCAGCAGAAAAGCGCCGTATTTTGCTCTGACCAACTTCAAGAAACTTGTCTGGTATAATACTCAAAAGGTTAATGAGCAAAGGCCGGAAGAAGAACAAATTATTCATATCTTCACGCTCTCTGAATTGGAGAGCATGGATGATATTGAAAGAACCAGATACAGCGAGCCTATCAAGAAAAAACTGGAAGAATTTCTCATTAAACTTTCGAATGTGTATTCCGGTAAAGAGCATGAACCAAAACTGGCGATAGACGAACTCCTGGTTTACAGAATTCAGGAAAAAATAAGCGTACTCACGAGATATTACCGTGGAATTATCGAAGATCAATGCCACAAGGATGCAGCATTTGCAAAACAGTTAAAAAAATGGTTTTTGGATCAGGGATGGTCGTTTGCCTGGCAGCCTCAGGATTTCGATAAAGCGGCACGGCAAACAGCCTACCTGCTGGTAAACAAGATTCTTTTTTATGATTTACTCCATGCCAAAAGACCAAAAGACCTCGACCCTCTGAATATCCCGAAATACACATCAAAAGGATCCCTGCTTAAATCCATTCTTCAGGGATATTTCAATTTAGTTCTTGACATCGATTATGAAACGATCTATACAGCAGATTTTATCGACTCTCTGGCATTCCCGAACTCTGAGGAAGTAGTTCAGGAAATTGGAGAATTTACCAAGCTTCTGTCCCGGTATGATTTCTCGAAATTAGGGTATGATGTTATCGGAAGGATTTTCGAACGTCTTATTCCTCAATCCGAACGTCACCACATGGGGCAGTATTTTACCAATTCCGATATAGTGGATATAATCCTCGTATTTTGTATGCTCCATGAAGACGATACGGTTCTCGATCCTTCATGCGGAGCGGGAACATTTCTTGTACGAGCATACCAGCACAAGAAACTCATGAATCCAAGATTGACTCATGAAGAAATTCTGGATAAGCTTTGGGGAAACGATATCGCAAAATTCCCGGCTCATCTGGCTACAATTAACCTTGCAATCAAAGATTTAGGGGTCAATACAAATTATCCCAATATCCTCCAGGAGGATTTTTTTGCGGTTCACGTCGGAGAAGAAGGTTTTGACCCTGATACCTGGAGGAAAAAAAGAGCCAGAACTCTGGGCAAAGATGAACGGGAAATAGTGTATCCGCGATGGTTCAATTGTATTGTCGGAAATCCTCCCTACACGCGCCAGGAAGAAATGAGCGAGATATCCCCGCAGGATAGCGATTATAAAGAATCGCTCATTAAAAAAGCGGTAATGGATTTGAAGGGAGAAAACAAGCTGGCCGAAATCGGGAAAAGAGCCGGGATTCACGCATATTTCTTTGTTCATGGCGCAAAGCTTTTACTTGACGGCGGTTATTTTGGATTCATCGTCTCCAATTCCTGGCTCGATGTAGACTATGGCAAGGGTCTACAGGAGTTCTTTCTCAATACATATAAGATTGTTGCCATCATTGAATCAAAGGTTGAACGGTGGTTCGAAGATGCCGATATAAACACCGGCATCATCATTCTCCAGAAATGCGGCAACAAAACAGCTCGCGATGAAAACCTCGCCCGGTTTGTTTATTTAAAAAAACCGTTACGGGAACTTATTCCTCCCGCGCAGGATGTCTGGGAAAAACAGGTTGATCGTTTGAATGAAATCGACAAACTGAAAAGAATGATTCTCTATCATTCCGGTTTTTATGAAAATGAGGATCTGCGTATTTCTCCCATTCTTCAGAAAGAACTATGGGAGGAGGGGTTTGATCCAAATGAGAATAAATATGTCGGTTCCAAGTGGGGAAAATATCTGCGGGCGCCTGAGATTTATTTTACAATCCTCAAAAAAGGGAAAGACATTCTTGTTCCTTTAAAAGAAATAGCATCTGTTAGATTTGGAATAAAAACCGGCGCCAATGAGTTTTTCTATCTCACCGAAGAAGAGATAAAGCGGAAAAGAATTGAGAAAGAGTATTGGATGCACCAGGATGAAGCGGGGAAGTGGATACCAAATTATTTGATAAAATCTCCCCGTGAATGCAAATCTATCATAATAAATCCGGAAGACTTGAAATTTCGTGTGTTGATGATACATAAAGACCGCGCAGATTTAAAAAACACCCATATTTTGAGATACATAAAAACTGGTGAGCGATCAGGGTTTAATCAAAGAACAACATGTGCAGGAAGAGAACGGTGGTATGAATTAGGTGAATGGGACCCCGAAGGTTTTTTGCATCCTATGGTACATAATGATCGCCAATTAATAACACTTAACGACAATAAATTCTATGTAGACCATAATCTCTTTGAGATTCGTCCGGAACAGAATGAATGGATCAAGCCCCTGTCATTATTCTTTATTTCTACCCTATCAATCTTAATAAAAGAAATAGGCGGACGAACAAACCTTGGGGAAGGAGCATTAAAAACTGAAGGGATAGATATTGAAAAATTCCTCGCCTTGAATATGAGAGATATTAAACCAGAAATTATTGATAAGCTCAATTGCTGGTTGATAAAAAATCCCAATTATGAACACATTTCTTGCTTTATAGAACTCGGCGCTGATTCCATAGAAGAGGTGTCATTAGATAAGGTTAATCCCGACCGTCGGGAACTTGATAAAATTATCATGGGGGATATTCTTGGTCTTACGGAAGCGGAACAGCTTGAGGTATATCGAGCGGTTGTGGATTTGGTTAAATCGAGAATTGATAAGGCAAAGAGCCTCCAAAACGGCAACAAGACAAAGGAAGGAATAGATATATCTTCCTTTATCAATACTGTTTTGGAGAAACTCGGTGAAAAAACAATGGGTAAATTCTACGAAGAAAAAATTCTTGGAATGGATACTTTAAAAACAGTAACACTCTTGAAGAACACCAAAACCAGCGAGATCAGGAATGGATTGTTCGGGTATGAATTAAAATCAGGGAAAGATTATATATCATGCGGTTCGGAGGATGAAGCAAGGTATTTGCAGGTTTTTCTCGATATCGGTTTGGATGAAGTGAAAATACCGGAAAATGTTGAATACTTGAAAGCTCTTTTACCCGAAATAGAAGCGCTGAAAAGATCGCACGATGAAATCATTGACTCTTACCTTGAATCGATTGTAAGCACTAAAACGCGTGACAAATTGCGGCATCTTCTTTGGGCGGAGATTATGAAGCTCTAGCAATTTGTCCAAAAGGAGGATTGCCATGCCCAAAATGCTTGTGTTGTTGTCGTGTTTTCTCCTCTCTTCTTTAGCTTTCGCCAAGACACCGCCGGATTACAGCCAACTCGACCCGCGGCCATTCGATCCCCGTAAAGACCCCGATCCCGATATGTTCATGGGCCACTGGAAGGAATCTTCTCCGCGCCACACGTTCGGGACTCTCATCGAACGCGATCTCCTCACCAGAAACGATGGCGACTCACTGCACCCGCGTACCCGGGGAGCGGTACTGCAGTTCATCAACCGGTTGACCTACGGCTCGTTGAGCGGGGGGAACGCCACTGTTCCTTCCACTCTTAAGGGAGAGCAGATAGTATTCTTCATAGATACCGGCGAGGGCGTCATCACAGCCAGAGGAAAGACCGCCAGGCTTGCGTACGGGATCGGGGTTCTCATGCCGCCGAATCTGGAGTTCACCATGAAAAATACCGGCAGCGCACCGCTCACCATGTACATCATCTCCGAGCCGGTTCCGTCAACTTTCACCCCGAACAAGGATATGCTGGTGCGGGATTTAAACATCATGCCCGGCGGTGTCAGCGGGCACTGGTCCCATATTCCCAAAGCGATCTTCATGAAAAAGGACGGGCTGGCGACGATGAGCGGTGTGGCGCCGGTCTGGTTCGACGGTATGACTATGGGTCAGCCGCATAGTCACTGCCCGGGGTCTGAAGAAATCTGGTTTTCTGTGAGGGGCAACCCTTACATTCTCCTGGGGAAAAAGCTGCGGCTGTTTCCTCCGGGTACCGCATATAAGATCCCTTCCGATAATATGACACCTCATTCCACTATCAACCTGAGCAAAGAACCAGTGCTGACCTTCTGGTTCATGGTGGTTCCCGAAAAGTCGCCCCAGGCCCCATCGTACAGTCAGCTCGCCGATGTAGTATGGAACAAGGACCGGAGGCAGGATGTCGTCATGTTCTTCCGGAATTGGAGAGCTTCCCTGCCCAGGAATACCCATGGCTCCCTGGTGGAGCGGGAAGTCCTTCTTAAGGGCGACCCGATGAAACCCGCGGGTACGGGAACCGTTCTCAAGTATGTCAACCGGTTCACCCATGCCTCCCTGTATGCGCACTCCCAGACTATTCCGACCACGTTGAAAGGGGAGCAGGAGATTTTCTATATCATTTCAGGCAAAGGCACGGTTACCGCCGGGAAAAAGACAGTCGAACTCACCCGGGGCATTACCATCCTCATGCCGGAAAACCTTGGATTCACCATGCAAAACAACGGCAGCGAGCCTTTGGAGATGTACCTCATTTCCGAGCCCTGTCCCGCCGGTTTCCGCCCGAACAGGGATATGCTGGTGGTGGATGAAAACACCACGCCGGTCAGTTCGACCACCTCCCACTGGGTGGGCATCGTGAAACCGCTGCTCAAGACTTCCGATGGCCTCGGGAGCCTGGAATCGGTGCTTACCTGCGAGTTCAGCCCCATGACATTCTTCCAGCCCCACAGCCATCAGGAAGGCACGGAAGAGGTCTGGGTTGCCCTGGATACCGATACCTATGTGCTGCTCGGAATGCAGATTTGGCCGCAGGCGCCGGGAACCGCTTTCATGATACCTCCCGACGGGAAGACTCCTCATGCCAATTTCAATGTTTCAGATCACTCTGTGAAGCTCTTCTATTTCGCCCGTTTCAGGGATCACGAGCCGAGAAAATAGGAAATGATAAGGCAAGGTATTTGTCTTTTTACTTTGCAGCTCTGTCACTTTGTCGCTTTGCTACTCTCTTTCACCTTTTCGTCAGATCATCATTGAGAGTGATCCCGTCGTATTTCCCTTTTTCCATCGGCACCGCAATGGAAATGATCTCGGCATCCTTGCCGGAATTGTTGTAGAAACCATGAGAGCTTCCGAGAGGGCAGGTAACCGCGTCCCCGGCTTTGACATCGAGCGTTGTGTCGTCGATGGTAAGACGGCCGCTTCCGGAAAAGATGTAGTAGACCTCCTCCATGACCTTGTGCTGGTGGTAGCCGATGGAGTTTCCGGCGGGAATGAGGTAGTGATTGATAAATCCCCAACTGGTTCGGAAGGATTCGGTAGTCCAGAGGGAGCGAATGTACATCTGCCCCTTGCCGTTATAGAAAGCGGGCACAGGATGCAGGGCGTTTTTGTCGATGTGGTTCCAGAGGAAGGGCGGGGGAGATTCGATCTTTCTTTCAGCCAGATCGTTCTGTTTGGCAAAATCCACCGCATCGTACTGACGGTTTTCCAGGGTGACCCCGATGTTCATGAACTCCACCGGGTGATCGGTGGGATTGTAGATGCCGTGGGACGACCCCATCGGACAGAGCGCCATCGCCGGACCGGGAAGCTCGGCGGTGCGGCCAGCCACAGTGAACTGGCAGGTGGTGTTGTCCAGGACGAAGTACATCTCTTCCATTCTGCGGTGCACGTGTTCTCCGAGGCCGCTTTTGGGCATGAGCACACCGCGGTGCACGAAGAGGAACTGGGTTTTGAACTTGTCACGGGGAGTGAGCTCCATGTAACGGACCGATCCCGCGCCGCCGTGGCCGAATTTGGCGTCCATGTACTTGGAAGGATCATTGCGGCCGAACAAAGGATGTTTTGGGGTATCCTGGGCGAAAACCGCAGTTGCCACGCCTTGAACAAAGGTTATGCCGAGAGCTGAGAGAAAGAACTTTTTTCTAGTCATTGCGTACCCCCTCTTTCGATGAGCAGTATGAAAAAACTTTCTAGAGTTAATCGCTTTCTGCATCTTCAGTAAAGTTTTATGAATAATACGCATCAGTCCGCTTTACAGTATAATATTCTATCAACTTCTTTGTAAAGAATATTTCCCATGAAAAAACTCCCCTTTCCCCCATCTCGAATATATATTATCACTCAAACAGCACAAGGAAAGGAGAACCTATGCCGCGTCTCATCGCCAAGGCCGAAGATGTACCCTTTATTGTCATGAACGAGCTGGCCAAAAGAAAAGTCTACATGGGCCGTAACTGCTCTTTCACCTACAATATTGTAAAACCTGGTCCTTTCAACCCGCCGCATTCTCATGAAACCGAAACCCAGTATATTTTTGTGTTGACCGGAACCATGCGGTTCATGGTGGACGGTGTCGAAGTGATCGGCAGTCCGGGCGACATGATAACCTTCGAACCGGGTCAGGCCCACGGCGGCCATGTGATCGGAGATGAGGAAGCCTCCAGTCTGGATATCTTTGTTCCGGCGCTGGCTGTCCATGAAAAAACAGCGGTAATGCTCGGATACAAAGCAGAAGAAAAAAAGGCCGCGGATTAACGCGGATATTACTGATCACGCCAAATTATCTTGGCGGAATACACACAAAAAGAGGAGAGAATGTTATGAAAAAACTGTTAGCGCTATCGGCGGTGACACTGCTCCTGATTGCCGGCTGTCTGACCAGCAGCGACGACAAGAAGGATGATACGAACAACAATAATAATAACGGAACCGGCGGATCATACAGCATCACCGGATCGGTTAAAACCGGCAGCACCAGTGGAACCGGGCTGTCCGGGGTCGCCGTGACATTAACCGGCCCCAACAACATCAAGCTCACAGCCACAACGGTAACCGACGGGAGTTACAGCTTCAGCAACCTTGCCGACGGTAATTACTCTGTTGCCGCGGTAAAAAGCGGATATACCTTTGACCAGGCAAGCATCGCCGTTACCGTGAAGGGAGCGAGCGTAGCAGTAACACCCTTAATAGGAACCCAGACCAGCAGCGGTACAGGAACCACGGAAGCGTACCTTTATCTTCCCTATAAAGTCGGGGCGACCTGGTCATACAAAAGCCATTCCGTCTCCGGAACATATACTTTCGATGACACCTATACCGAAAAAGTGACAGGAACCAAGATAAGCGGCGGTAAGACTTATTTGATATCGGTAAAGTCCTATAAGGATTATAGCGATACTTCCTATGTAAGAATTGAGAACAACATAGCATATTTATTCATGGAAAATGTCGATCTGAGCCTTGCAAAAACCGCAAAACCAGCCCGTATTAACAAAACTTCCATGATAAACGCCAATCTGGAACTTCCCATGTTTAAATTCGGTATCAATCCGGGAACATCGTATACTATCTACAGCCTTACCCAGAACGGAGTTACGGTCAGTTTTACCGGAAAATACATTGGGCTGGAGAATGCAACGGTTACAGCCGGAAGCTTCCAGAATTGTGCAAAGTATGAAATCACATCACTCTGGCAGAGTACTTCAAATAATGTGGTTTCTTCCGATACGAATGTAATGTCAATATGGTTCGCTCCCAATGTGGGATTGGTGAAGGAAGAGGATGTCTATACCGCTCAGACAGGGAGTGTAAAGAGCGTCTCGACAGAATCTATGGCGCTTGTCAGCTACTCGATTCCGAAATAAAAACCAAGACTCTATCTGTCTAAAAACCACCGCCAGGAAAAGCGGTGGTTTTTTTATTGCGGTTTTTTCATAAAAAGAGAAAAAATCGATCATTTTCGGAAATTCACAGGGGCTCATGACAGTCATCATGTTGCGGGACAATATAAAGCGCTGTTTTCACCTCGGCATTTTCCCCTCCATGGCCTTTCCTTATATTCACCTGATAATTGATTGATACCAATATTTGGAATAGATGCCGAAACAAGTTCGGCATGACGTCATCCGATGTCACTCTTTAATCACCGGAGTAATAATAAGTTAGTAGTTCCCTCTTCTAACTTCTTGCTGTGATGCAACACCTCTTGCGGCATGGTACGATTAAGGCCCGGCTCATTCCCCTCGGGCCTTATTTTTTTGGGAGCGTCAAACATTCAATCGAAAGGGAAAAACGGGGAGTCTGAACCCGCGGGGAACTATCATTGTACGGAATAGTCCATGGTTACATCTTTCTTCCCATCACCGCCGCAATCTTTGCAACTTCTTTTACACATCGGGCAAAATCGGGAAGTTTGAGAGACTGCGGGCCGTCTGAAAATGCCTCTTCCGGTCGGTCATGCACTTCAACCATGATACCATTACAGTCGGTTCATGGTGCATCTCGATGCTGGCCAGTTTGAACGGCTTGAGAATGGGGATAACCGATTCCACACTATCGAGCGAAGCGAATATCTGTTGAATGTTACTTTTGTCCTTGCCCCCGATAACGCCGATAATGGTGCGAACCTCGCCGCGGCTCAGATGGGGAGTGAAACCGAGCTTTTCTATAAGCCTGACAATTTCCTGTATCTGTTCTTCACCGGCGCCCTGTTTCATGACAATGATCATAGTACTACTTCCCTGATAGAATTAAATTCATGTGAATTCGACAAATTCATCCTCCAGATTTCAGTTTTTTAAAGCTCCCTCAACATATTCCACAAAATCCTGTCTGCCACAGGGTCTTTCCCCAGGTTCTGTTCCAGTTGATAGGTGCTGAAGATGAGTTTCCCCTTCTCATACTGCACAATGCATAGATCGGCGCCGAACCGCGGATCACGGGCATGTTCGCAGCCCTTGATTTTGAAATGATACCCGACCGGGGTACCGAAAACACCGCCAAGAGTCTCTGCGCCCTCGATCCTGAGCGAGGAAAACGGCATGATACGGCTGAAGCGGTCGTCGAGGATGTGCCCGGCGTCCAGACCATCAAACACGGGATGTTTCTTGAAATAATGGTAAGGCCCGACAAAACGCGGTTTGGAGTCGATGAACTGAATCCGGAAACCGAATGTATCGGTCTCCAGTTCTGCCGGAGAACACCAGCAGATGTATTTCCCTTGTTCACGGAGTTCCTGAAGCTTTTCGTCCTCATCCGAGAGGCAGATGACAGGTAGGCCGAGAAAGAGCACGGTTGCTCCTCTCCGCGCATGTTCGAGGACCGGGGCAATGCGGTTGTCGGTCAGGTCTTTTTCTTCGTGCATCGGTTCAACCACATAGAAATCCGTATCATCTTCACTCGGTGTTCCTTCTTTCCCCGGTTTGGGGAACTGGATTTTGAATTTCACGCTGTTTTTTTCCAGCCAGTCCTGGACTTTTCCCTTGAAAGCGACCAGATAAAACGGCTGGGGGTTAGAAGCCGGGCCTCCGGCTTTCCTGATTTCCGATGTTCTCCTGGCAGAAGTAACGGATTGGGAAGTATCTTTGAACGGCGACAGAACCTGGTTTGTGTACAGGGCTGTGTCGAGCATTTTTTCATCAGCGAAAAGTGAAGCGCGTGTGGTGTAGATTCCCTCACGATTGGCTTCGCGCACCACCATGGTATACATTTCCTGTATTCCTTCGCGCACTTGAACACGGAGCCAGTCGTTTCGGATAAGTTTCCCGTCGGGCGCAGTGACTGTCAGTTCCATCTCCATGTGGCCGAAAATCCCGGTATCATTGACCAGATAGACGGTGACGATAAATTCTCCCCCCTGATATACGACCCGCTCGTAAGTTTCAAGAACGATGCGAAGCGGTCGATTGGCCTCCTGGGCGGCATTGTAGGCAAGTTTGGGCCGGAAAATAGGATCGAGTATCCCGGCATTGCACTCGTAATCGTTATCATGAAGCTGAGTGTAGATATATCCCGCCGCCAGGGGATTCGAGCGAAGAGCTTCAATCATGCGCCGTACTGAGAGAGCCTGAATACGCTGGGTTTCACGGAGCGCATCCTCGTAGGTGGGAAATACATCGGCAAGCTCTCTATCGTAGTAATCCCGGAGCAGGCCATCTATCCGGCGATACACCGCTTCGTCACGGTAGGTCACTCCGGAATGGTCGTCGTATGTGGGAAGTACCTCAGGCCAGAGAGGAATGCCCCCGCAGCCGAACTCGCTCTGGATGAACAGCTTTTCCGGACTCCCCCCGGTGATGCGATGATTGAGAGGGAAGCTTTCGAACTGATGAGAGTGGAAAAAATCTTCCGTCCGCCCCAGATTACGGAATACTTCGAATCCGGCATGGGACAAGGGATAAGACATGTAGAGGTGATTATCATAATAATTCACCGGTTCATAACTCTCCGGCAGGTAGTAATTGCAGGTAGTCGCTCCGCTGTCATCGGTGATGAAGCGGCTGGGATCTTCGTCACGGATTATACGGGCCAGATCTGGCTTTAGCTTCTGGATGCCAAGCTCTCCCTGGTTCCAGTACATCTTTGTTCTGCCCAGAATATCCGGCGCTCCGCGCACTCCTGACTCATTCAGAATACCCCATATGACCACCGAGGGATGATTATGGTCTCTTTGTACCATGTCACGGACCTCTGTGAACGCACGGTCACGCAGGCGGTCGGATTCAACAATCCAGCCGACGGCCGGTTCTTCAAATATAAGCATTCCTTCTTCGTCACAGACATCGAGGAAAGCAGGTGTGGTTGGCCGGATATGAATGCGGAGGAGATTCCAGCCTCCTTCCTTGAGAAGCCGGACAATGCGGCGGGCTTCCTCTTTTGATTCGGGGTAGGCAAGGTTCTTCGGATACTGCTGCTGGTGGAGGAGACCCCGGAGAATGATTCTTTTGCCGTTGAGATAAAAAGAGTTGTTCTTCATCTCAAAACTACGCATCCCGAAAGTAGTGGAAAGATCGTCAACCGTTATGTTTTTTATCGCCAGCCGGGCAGTCAGCAGATAAAGTACCGGCTCTTCAATGGTCCAGAGCCGGTAATCTCCGAACGGCACATCCAGGGTAATGATATTTGTCCCCTGGTCGAGAATGACCGGACGTATCTGACGGGCAAGTTCGGATACACCATCCGGGGTGGTGATTTTAAATTCCACTGCGCCATCGAAATCCACATCATTGTATACCGTCATTCGGACACGAACCATTCCTTTTTTGAGATCGGGGAAGACAAATACATCCTTGATATACGTGTTTTCCGTGATGATGAGTTCGACATCCTGCCATATACCGGAGAAATTCACATACCAACTCTCTTTGCCGGAAGGAATTTCCATGTGCCGCAAACCTTCGACCTCTCTTCCGGAGCCGTCGTTGGGCGGATCAATCACTCTGACCACCAGGATATTATCCGGGCTGTACCGGATGAACGGTGTGATATCGAATGTAAACGGAGTATATCCTCCTTCGTGGGTTCCAGCCATTATACCGTTGATCCATACTTCGGCATAGTAGTTAACTGCCCCGAATCTTAGTTGTATTTTCTTTCCACAGAACTCCGGTTCAACTGCAAACCTTTTACGGTAGAAGGCAATTCCTTCGAATTCGGGTTCGATGAGATTCCATGTAGAGGGAATTTCAATTTTTCGATCGTACTTCCGGCTTTCATTCTCGGCCCAACCCTCATTCATCCCCCTGTTTTCCAGATCAAACTTGATTTCCCATGTTCCGTTTAATCGTGTTGTGTAGCGTTTCACCTGATTTCTCCTTGGTCTCTTGAAAAATTCGCCTTATCCATTCTACAGGTTATTATTGGCGAAATGGAAAAGGTAAAAATAAATCTTTACTTTCTGAAGATGCTGAAACAAGTTCAGGTAAGATACAATTTTATCGGGCTGTTTAAAAATACATTTTTGTTTGTTTTTCGAGCTTTTGGCCGTATTTTTTATATTCCTTCTATCCACTGTTCTGTATCGATTAATGGTATTTGGCTACCTAAATATATACAGATTAAGAACATTGCCCATTTCTATTTTATTTTAACCGGACACTACTGAGAAAAAAGAAAAAATAACTATTGACAATATAAAAAAAAAGCAGTAATGTATTCTTATTAATTATCGTTCCTGATTGTTGGTAATCTTAATCATACTTCCTTATATCCTTCCCGTCGCTAAAAATAAAAAATATTACTATTATCCCCGGGATGAAACTCACTTATACAATTTTTACCTGGGGGTTTCCCTAAAAAAACCTTTATACATTCCTTACGGTTCATCTCAAGGGATAGAAAGGAGAAAAGAATGACATAAATGTAATATTATTGGCTCATCGGGTAACAAGGGATCTGAATGTCAACAGACAAGGGGGAAATCATGAGAAAAATTTTATTTTCTTCATTGGTATTTTTCATTTTTACCGCTACAGTTTTTTCTGCCTCGTTCCAGCCGAATGTATTGAAGTTAACTGTTTCTCCGTCTATTACATACAAATTTGATGGTTCCAATTTAGCCATTCCAGTGACGGTTACCGGAACGCCTGTGGATATCAGTTTCCTGGTTTTTACCAAGGATCAGGGAAGCAAGATTTCCAAAATCATGAACGGCTATCTCGGCTGGCATTATGTCAACAAGATTGATACCTGCGTTTATATGTCGGCAATGAATCAATTTGTCCAAGGCGCCAACACCATCAACTGGAACGGCAAAGGCAAAGACGGCGCGCTTGTTCCAGCCGGTACCTATACCTACTATATGTTCGGGTATGACAACAAGAGCGAAAAAGTCTGCATGACCAAGCAGATTACACCCGCACCCTGGAATTACAAGACCATTCTGGAAAAGGATTCCAAGGGAATACCGCTGGCCAAACCGCTTTTATACCAGGGTCTCGGCGGCGGTGGAACAACCCTTGCTCTTCGTACGATTAATAAATGGACAGTTGGAAATGATCCGGAAGACAGTACCCTCAAGGAAACCTGCAGGGCCAATGTTTACCGGTGTTACGGCGGTATAGCTTTTCTGCCCTCCGATCAGACCAAATTCTTCTATGATACACAAAAAATGGCGCAAAAGTATACCAGAAAATTTACCTGGGTACCCAATGGCGACGCCGTTCTGAATGTCGACTGGGGCGTAGACGGGGAGTATATTTACTCGGGCGGCTGGTCGGCAGGGGTTTCAGGTCCTGGCGTTGTCAGTGACGGGAAAGACTATCTCTTAATGGTTAACTCCGATTATTATGCCGGAAAATTTTCCACATTCTTTATCATCGATATCAATGAAGGAAGTGACGTCAAAAAGTTAGATATCTCCAAATGGTGGGTTAATCTGCTCGAAGGCGACCCGTCAGTAGGAGGCCAGGTTAGCGGCGGGCCTACCGAGCTATCCTTCAGGAATGGGGTTGTGGCATTGGGTTCCCATACCACCTGCACGAACTCCCTGATGGACCCTTACGCAGATACCACTGATGCGGCGGTGCTATGGGTGAACCGTAATGGCGATTTAATTGGCGACCATAACTGGGAAACAACTACCAAGAAACCATGGGTGTGCAACGACTACAATGTCGGTCCGTATAAGTATACCACCTCCATGGACAATCAGGGCTTCGTGATTTTCCCGTCATTTGACATGGGCGCGGTATCTTTCGGTCTGTATGCTCCTGATGGAACCGGCGTCGCCTACAAGGCCTATGCCGGTGAAACCGCCCAACAGAAGTATGGCTGCAATTTCATTGATTACAGCTCACCCTATGACGGCATTTATACCACTCAGACCAGAGCGGATTCTAAGGTTACGTTTCCGACCGGAACCTGGTTTGTCGCGCATGACTCCATCAAAGGTGTGATTTCGAATTGGGTTGGTGTGGAAGAATCTGCTCCGACTGCTTTCTCGGTAGCGCAGAACACCCCGAATCCCTTCAATCCCATCACCTCGATCAGCTTCACTCTGGCCAAAGAAGGAAAAGTGACCGTCGATATCTACAATGCTGCTGGACAGAAGGTTGACACATTGGTGAACACCTCAATGAAAGCAGGATCTCATTCAGTGACCTGGAATGCCTCCAGGATCTCCGCAGGGGTGTACTTCTACACAGTAAAGTCCGGAGACTTCTCCAAAACAATGAAGATGACCCTTCTCAAGTAAAACAAGTAACAATGTTTCTAAAAAGGTCCGGTTTGTTTTTCGACCGGACTTTTTTTTTCACTCTCAACCCTCCTTCCTTCTCTTGAATTAAAAAAAGAGAGCCCGCTGCTGTTTCAAATAGTGTGGACTAAAAGATTTCTAAACCTTTATACCCGGATTATTCATAAAAAAAGGATTTTCTTGCTGTTAACGTTAAAACTACAGCCCCCTAAATCCCCCAAAGGGGGACTTAAAAGACTGCAATACAAGGCTTAATCGGTTTTTTAAAAAAGTTACACTTTCGCATTTTCATCTTTAACACGAAAAGTCCCCCTTCGGGGGATTTAGGGGGCTGCCTTCCAAAATTAATAATAAGTATTTGTTTAAAAAAGAGTTAAGAAAATGTCGTAGCAAATTTGTGAATAATCCGGATATAAAAGATCGCAATTTTTTTCATTATCTCATTGCCATTTCAGGGAACAATTGCTATATCTGTAGATACTTTTCACAACTAAAAAAATATCATTAAATAGGCCGCCAGAGGAAAGTTTGATGAAAAAAAAATACTTTATTGCAGGAAAGACAGCCATTTTCTGTTTGATACTACCGATTCTCACCGAAACCGCAGGAGGATTCGCCGCCGAGCGGCTCTCCATCCCCACAGGCAAGACTACTCCCATCCTGAAGATCGATGGCGACCCTAACCTTCTCTCATTGGCAAGTAACGGGGCGCTGGTATGGGACGCCCCCATCGGCGACCGCGCCCAATTCGCCTTCCCTTTGCCGGCGGGAGCCAAGTTCGAAGACTACGGCCTCTGCAAGTTCGATGTGAAAATCGAGGGTGGCCCTGCCGAAGTGCGGGTGTTCGCCGAGCGCCCGGGAGTCCACACCTGGGTCTGGCGGCCTATCGACATCCACCGCCCGCCAGACGGCTGGTACACGGTTCACATTGACCTCGCCCAGCCGGAAATTGTGATGGCGTTATTTCATTTGGATAGCGTATACAAGGCTCAGTCCCCCCGGCTTTCATTCCATCTCTGGTCTTTCGACTCCGGCTACCCGGATTTGGAGAAGCGCCGAAAAATATCCATCCGCAACGTCCGGCTGGTGAAGCGGTATCTCGATGTTTTCTGGAACGGCACGGATTTTCGCGTAGTCCCTGATGCTTCGGGCGATCTCGTGTATGAATATCCCCTCGTGGTACATAACAGCGGCACGGTTGCCCGCAGCATCTCCGCCCGTATGGAGCGGACGGAGGGACGGTACGGTTCAGCTCTTATCACACCGCTCGAAGCGGTGGTGGGTCCTGGCGATTCGGCGCACTTCACTGCGACCCTGCGGCTCCCGAAGAGCGTGGCCTCAACCCTGCCGGTTTTCTCCTGCGAGTGGTATCAGCCGGTGTTCGCAGTCAAGGGCGCGGCGGATTCCGACGAAGGCATTCTCCGCTCATGCAAGCGCATCCCCCTGCCGCTTATCATCATGCCAAAGGAGAGGGGCGCAGATGCCGTCTACGGTCAGAACATCGTCCCGCTCATCCGTCAGAGATATGCCTCTACCGATTGGGGAAAGAAGGAAGGCGATTCAATCATCGCCCAGGCAAAAAGGCTCCTCGCCGGTGACCTCACCATCCCGGACGGTCCTGGATGGGCCGCCGCTTACTATTACTGTGAGGAGCACCGCTGCGGCCTGCAATACCAGGGGCCGGGCAAACATTTCTGTCCCGTGGGGAAGGAATATCGCACCAAGGACTTTGCGGGAGTGAGTCTGGACCGCGATTACGCCACCTCCCGTCATGAAGCCCTCGCGCGGGGCGCCCGCCCGCTCTCGCTGGCCTATGTATTGACCGGGGACGCCCGGTTTGCCAAGGCCGCTCTCAGTATCATGGAGCAGTACAAAGCGAAATATTTTACCTGGGACTGGATGGACCTCGACACCGCCACAAACACCATAGACAAAGGCCGCATCGAATTCGCCAAGTACATGGAAGCCTATCCTTTCCGGTCAATGGTCGAAAGTCTGGAATTCCTCCGGGCTTCGGGCGGAGTGGACGCCGAACAGGCGCGCGGACTGGAAAAGGGACTCCTCCTGCCGGCGCTTGCCGAGATGGGCGATTTCCGCATGGACATGATCTGTCGTGAGACCTCCATCGTTATCACCACCCTCACCGGCGGGCTGGCCTGGAACAATGCCCCGCTTGTTGCCTTTTCACTGGCAAGCCCCTTCGGATACTGGAGCCTGCGCCGGTATGGCGCCACTGCGGACGGCCTGGTTCACGGCCACGGTTACGCTCAAAACCACTTTGCAAAGAATGTCATAGACATGGCCGAGATGATGTACCGAAACGGGCGGGACACCTTCGATCCCGAGCTCAAGCGCCTCGCCGACTGTTCTTTCTGGTGGAGCGTTCCCATGAATCCCGCCGGAGCGGCTGACATATTCACTGTCACTGCCCGTCACTATCCCGACCCGGTGTATAAGGCATACGCCCTGCGCTCTCTCATCGAAGGCGAACCGACTGAATTACGGGGAGCCGCACCGGACCTCTCCATTCCTCCTACGGTGAATTTCCCCAGTTCAGGGCTTTCCATCCTGCGCCGTCCCGATCCCGCCGGGAAGGGCACTCTCGATGCCGAATTCAAGTGGGGCATTCCGGACAACCGTGGGTCGTTCTCCGTGCTCTCCCTCGGGCTCAATTTCAGGGGATACCGCGCCCAGAGCTATCCGGGGCACTTCCCCTGGGGCTCGACCGATCTGCACCACCTTTGGCAGATTCAGTCCGCCTCGCATACCACATTGGTAGTGGATGCTCATAATCAGTCCGGCATGAAGGACTACTTTAAAGGACATTACCAGCCCCACGCCTCGCAGCAGGTCTTCTACGAAGATGGGAAAAACGCCGCGGTCACCCTGGCGTATAACGACCGTATCTACCCGGGCGTGAAAATCTGGCGGGCTGTGTGTGTATTGGATGGCGCCTATCTGGTCATGGACATGCTTCGTTCGGAAAAAGAACACACGTATGACTGGTGGTTCCACGGCGTTCCCGACCATTCCAACGGCCTGGCGGGTATACAAGCAGACTTCAAATCCCGTCCTGAACCGCTGGGAAAAGAGGACGGCTATCAGATGGTTCAGAACCTCTCCTCTGCCCGTGTTTCCGGCGACCTAGCAGGCGACTGGACAATCCCGAAGACGGGGAGCCGCGACGAATTCACTTTCTCGCTGCGGGCAATGAACGACGCGCCGATGGAGGCAATCCACGGCTTCGAATGGTCATTCCAGTATACGAAGCCGGAGAAGGAATTTCTTGTTCTTCGCCGTGAAAAGACAAAAAACGCCGATTTCATCGTCCTTCTCCAGCCGCATGGGGGGAGCGAAGCAGTCGCAGCTCACCAGCGGTTCGCAGTTACCGACACACAGGGTCGCACCCTTGAGAACGCAGCCGGTGTATGGGTAACCCTCGGCGGGAAACTGTACGAAATTATTGTAAATCCAGGCGGCGCGGAGGTGAAAACGGCTATAGGAAGCACAAGAAAATATGTGTCAGTGGAAATGGAATGAAAAAGTTACCTCGGATATTCATAAAAAGGATTTTCTTTCAATATGCGTCAAAACTTCAGCCCCCTAAATCCCCCGAAGGGGGACTTAAAAGACTTAAGCACAAAGCGTAACAGTTATTTAACTAATTATCTTTAACTTGCACGTTATTATATTTACCATGTAAAGTCCCCCTTCGGGGGATTAGGGGGCTGCCTTCGGTTACACAATTAGATCTCTTTGAATACTTCACATAAAATCTCGATATCTCACAGGAGACAACCATGAAGTTTCGTATTCTGGCATTATCTTTTCTTGTATTTACCTTTGCCGCCACACTATACGGTCAGGAAAACATGAAAACCATCAGCATTGACACACTTCGTGACAAAATTGCCGGCGGCTGGGCCGGCAAGATGATCGGGGTCTCCTACGGCGCACCAACGGAGTTCCGGGCGCAGGGAAAGACCTACGAGGAAAAACTCGCCTGGGAAAAACCCTCGCGGGTGAATAATGCACTCCGGCAGGACGATCTCTATGTCCAGTTAAGTTTAATGATGACCATGGACCAGTATGGGATCGATGCACCCGCGGCAAAATTCGCCGAATCTTTCGCCACCGCAGGTTATCCTTTATGGCACGCCAATGCACAGGGCCGGAAGAATTTCTTCGATGGTATCATGCCGCCTCTTTCCGGAAGCCCGGAATACAACATGCATGCCGACGATATCGATTTTCAGATCGAGGCCGACTATATCGGGTTCATTAACCCCGGCATGCCAAAGACCGCAATGTTGCTTGCCGACAAGGTCGGGCATATCATGAATTACGGCGACGGCGTCTATGGCGGAGTGTTTATGTCAGCAATGTATACACAGGCGTTTTTCGAGAACGACATCCAGAAGATAGTGAAAAATGCCCTTCTCTCAATTCCCGCAAAGAGCGACTATGCAAAATGCATCAGTGATGTGCTGATTTTGAAATCACGATATCCGGATGACTGGCGGGCAACCTGGAAAAAACTTGAGGAGAAATGGGGCGACGATCATATCTGCGGAGCGTTGAGTCCTTTTAATATCGATGCCAAGATAAACGGCGCCTATGTGGTCATCGGCCTTCTTTACGGCGATGGGGATTTCGGGAAGACCATGGAAATCGCCATCCGCTGCGGGCAGGATTCGGACTGCAATCCTTCGAATGCTGCCGCGGTCATTGGAATCATGAGGGGTTATAGCGGGGTACCGAACGAATGGAAAGACGGCATCCCGGCAATTGCCGATTCTCTTTTTATATACACCAAATATTCATTTAACTCGGCAGTGGAAAACACCATGAAATATGCCAAACAGCTCATAACGGAAAACGGCGGGAAGATTTCAGCAAACGAAGCGGCGATCAAAATTCAGAAACCTGTGGCTGCGCCGTTCGAGGTTTCATTCCCCCGTCTGGTTCCCGACCGGGTCGTTGCTGTATCCGACAGCACCGCCTGGACATTTAAAGGAAATTGGAAAAGTGCTTCAAGGAATACCATAACCAGTGAAAGCGCGGGGGCGGAAGCTGTATTCACCTTTACCGGGACGGGAGTCACCCTCCATGGGTCATGGTGGAAGGATGGCGGCAAGGCTGATGTGTATGTGGACGGGAAATTGAGCCGTACCATCGATACCTGGTTCAATCAGCGGGGGAGCTATGAAATATGGGAAACTCTGAAGCTGAAACCGGGAAAACACACCGCGCGCCTGGTGGTGAAAGGTGAAAAAAGATCTGAATCAACGGGGACTTCTATCACCCTGTCCGGCGCTACCGTTTTCAAAACCGGCCCGAAAAAAAGCGAGGGAGTGAAGATATAAATTATGGAAGGAAGCTCTTGATAAGTTCACGCAGATCGTGGCGCAGGGGGAAAATACTTTTTCCGTCAGTCGTTATTCTTCTGTTTCTTTTTGCCTTGCCGTCGTACAGCGCGGAGAAATTGAAAATCATCTTCGATACCGACCTGGCGGGGGATATCGACGACGCGTTTGCCCATGCCCTGGTACAGGTCAGCCCCGAATTCGAGGTGCTGGGGATCACCACCGCTGACGGTCCCGCCCACCTGCGGGCAAGGGTGAGCTGCCGGATGCTTTACGAGTGCGGGCAGGAAAATATCCCGGTGGCGGCGGGGAGGCAGACTAGAGCAGGGAGCCCCATTCCCCGTCAAATGCATTGGGGCGATGGCTTCGAGAGATTGAAACCGGTGAAGCAGCCCGCCGCAGATTTCATTATCGGAATGCTCAGGAAATTTCCCGGCCAGGTCACCATCATCAGCGTGGGGCCGGTCACCAATCTGGCGGATGTGATCGAAAAGGACCCCGATGCATGGAAAATGGTGAAAGGGGTGTACTCCATGTTCGGTTCCTTTTACATTGGCTATGACGGCGGCCCCATACCCGACGCCGAATGGAATGTGAAAGCCGATGTGGAGAGCGCGAAGAAATTCATGAACTCCGGTATCCCTATCACTCTGGCCGGGCTTGATGTGACCACTCTGGTCAAGTATTCCGCGGAACGGCGCACCCGCCTCTTTATGCGCCGCTCGCCCCTGACCGACGCCATCTCCGGGCTTTACACTCTCTGGGCAGGAGAGCGGTCGAACGCCGATCCCACATTGTTTGACCCGGTGGCGGTCTCCATGGCACTGAACGCCGGTTTCGTCTCCACCCGCGCCGCGTATGTCCGGGTGACCGATGAAGGCTATACGGTGATTGACGAATCCAAATCCCCCAACTGTCGTATCGGCATGCATGTCAACCGTGAGGCGTTTTTAGACTGGTTGACTGGAAGGCTGTTGGATCAGAATCTGATGAGGAAATAAATAAAGCAGTCAAACTTGATCTTTTATAAGTACTTGACAGGTGTTCGGTTGTTGATGTATTTATAAATTGACTATGAACAATGGGCAACACTTGCAGCAATTCGGGAGGAACTTCAGTGATAACTTCTTTGCCGTTACAAATAGAACAAATAACCACCTTCTGCCGTAAATGGGGAATTCACGAGCTTGCCGTGTTCGGCTCCGTTTTACGGCCTGACTTCAGTCAAGAGAGCGATGTTGATTTTCTCGTAACATACCAGGAAGGAATGAAACCTGAATGGCCTCGTATTCTCGACATGCAGGAGGAACTCACCGCGCTGGTTGGCCGTCCGGTGGATGTTATAGACCGCAAGAATGTTGAACTGAGCGAAAATTATATTAAACGGAAACATATCCTGCAAAGCGCACAGGTGATATATGTGGAAAGATGAGGGATATCTACTCGATATTTTCAATGAGGCAAAGAAACTCGTCCGACATTTTCAGGGAGTTTCACGCCAAGATTTTTTTCGTGATGAGGAGAGGCAGTATGTGGCGTTCTGGTCAATCTCAGTAATGGGCGAAGCTGCAGGAAAGGTTTCCCAGAAATTTCGGGCTGAAAACCCCGATCTCCCCTGGCGGGAGATGATCGGAATCCGAAACGTGCTCATACATAATTATGCGCGTATTGACCTTGACATTGTTTGGGGAGTCATCACCCATTCTGCACCGCAACTTATCCAGTCAATTGGACCGCTGTTACCGGACAAAGATGAAGTTTGACCGTACCCCATTAACCCATCGAAAAGAGAGATGGAAAATTTCCTGAGGGAATTCAGACAATGATTATTGCAACGGATAACCGGTTGATATACCAGAAGATCAGAAAATACACGCAACGCCTTGCGGAGAATCATATCGGCGTGTGGCGAATTTATCTCTATGGGTCGTATGCCAAAAGCGCCGCTCGACCGGATAGCGATATTGATCTGGCGGTCTTCCTGGATAAGGATGAGATTGACGGATTTCGGGAGGATGTCGAACTGATGCGACTCCGGTGGGACATCGATCTCAGAATAGAACCGCATGCATTTGCAAAGTCGGACTTTGACGAGACGAACCCCTACATCAGGGAAATCATCGAGACAGGGGAGAGGATCGTGTGATGAACACGGGTTTGGTCATCCTCTTCATTGGTGTCAATACTATGGAAAGTAAAATTGACAAGTTGCGTGGGAAAGACCGGGTCAAGGTCGTCACAGCGCGCACTTTGTGGGTTCCGGCCATTCATAAGCGCGGTGATATCGGTGTTAAGCGTTTCTATAAATCGATGATTCAAGGAATGAGGAAGAAACGTTGGATAATTGTCTCAGTTGTACTAACAAGTATAGGGAAATGTGGCCATGACGGGAAATTGTTTCTTTGATGAGAGCAAAGACCAATCAAGGGTCAAGTCCGCGATTGTTTCAAAGTACTTCGATGCTTGGGCAAGTGTTATCACTGGGGTACAAAATAAAAAAAACCTTGGCAATAAAATTGCGTATATCGATCTATTCGCAGGGCCAGGTCGTTATCAGGATGGTACGCGCTCAACACCGCTCCTGATTTTAGAAAAGGCTATTCAGAAATCGCAAATTCGCGATAGCCTTGTCACAATTTTCAACGATAAGGATGAAAATAATACCAACTCGCTTCAACAGGCCATTGATGAACTTCATGGGATAGAAACTCTTAAATACAAGCCTGTGGTCCAAACGAAAGAAGTGGGAGAAGAGATCGTCCAGATGTTTGAGCAGATGAATCTTATTCCCACACTGTTCTTCGTAGATCCATGGGGCTACAAAGGGCTTTCGCTACGACTCGTAAATTCAGTCATCAAGGATTGGGGGTGCGATTGCATTTTCTTCTTCAATTACAATCGCATCAATATGGGTTTGGGCAATCCTATGGTCAAAGAGCACATGAATTGTCTGTTTGGAAAGGAAAGAGCGGATGAGTTTCGGGTGCGATTAGAGCCGCTTGATAAATATGAAAGAGAGATGGTCATTGTCGAAGAATTATGTCAGGCGATAAAAGCACTGGGCCCGCGTTATGTCTTACCTTTCCGATTCCGTGACGACAAAGGTACCCGTACCAGTCACCATTTGATTTTTGTCAGTAAAGGATTCAAAGGTTATGAGATCATGAAGGAAATCATGGCCAATAAATCCTCTTCTGACGAACAGGGGGTGGCCTCTTTTGAATATAATCCAGCGGATGTTAGACCGTTCCGTCAACTATCGCTACTCTTCCAATTGTCAAGGCCATTGGATGAATTGGCGGGCATGCTCTTGGAGGATTTTGCCGGGAGGACACTAACGATGCGTCAGATATACGAGCAACATAATGTTGACCGACCATATGTGAGCCGAAACTACAAGCAGGCTTTAAGCAAACTCGAAGAGGACGGAAAGATAACGGCCAGCACGCACCGGAGAAACTCTTTCGGAGATGATGTACAGGTCACGTTTCCAGCGCTTTGATAATGAGGTATAATAATGGGAATAAAATCTGCAATCGAATGGACCGAATCAACATGGAATCCAGTGACGGGCTGTACAAAAGTCAGCCTCGGTTGCGCCCATTGTTATGCCATGCGAATGGCATTGCGTCTTCAGGCGATGGGACAGGCAAACTATGTCAAGGGTTTTCAAGTGACAATCCACGAACATGCGCTTAATCTGCCGTTGCAATGGAAAAGCCCTCAAATAATATTCGTAAATTCAATGTCCGATCTTTTTCATGAAGACGTACCTTTCTCCTTTATACGCCAGGTTTTTGCGGTGATGGAGGCGGCGTCATGGCACAGGTTTCAGATATTGACAAAACGCTCCGAGCGGATGGCGGAACTCGCCAATATGTTGCCGTGGCCGAAAAATGTATGGATGGGTGTTACGGTGGAAAGTGGCGCTTTCTTGAATCGTATCGACCACCTCCGGTCTGTAGAAGCCGCCGTGCGGTTTCTGTCGCTTGAACCTCTCCTCGACCCGGTGCAAAATATGGATTTGACAGGAATCGACTGGGTGATAGTGGGCGGAGAATCTGGCCCCGGTGCACGTCCTATGAAGGCGGAATGGGTTCGCGATGTACTCAATCAATGCCGCAATGCGGATGTACCTTTCTTCTTCAAGCAATGGGGAGGAACGAACAAAAAAAAGGCCGGGCGTCTTTTGGATGGACGGGTATACGACGAGATGCCTTCTCCTGATGAATACTTTACGCAATTGGCTCTTTCCCAATTGGATTCACTTACAGAGATGAAATACTGAAAGTGTTCGCGGTATAAGGGGCAGACCTCGGCCCCGATTTCTGAATTTTTTCACAGGGAGGGTTCACATGGTCATCGTACAATCCTATACAGCAGCCATTGTCATGTGTATCGTCACCATGCTCTGCTGGGGATCCTGGGCGAATACTCAAAAACTGGCCTCGCGTGAATGGCGATTCCAGCTCTTTTACTGGGATTACGCCATCGGGGTTTTTCTCCTCGCCCTTATCTTTGCATTTACCCTGGGGAGCACCGGTACATCAGGACGGAGTTTTCTTACCGATCTGACCCAGGCGGACAAGGGCGCGCTCTGGCTTGCGTTCCTCGGTGGAATCGTGTTCAATATGGCCAATATTCTTATCGTTGCGGCCATCGATATTGCCGGACTGGCGGTGGCGTTTCCGGTGGGGATCGGTCTGGCGCTTGTGGTCGGCGTGGTGACCAACTACCTTGCGACTCCCCTGGGGAATCCCTTTATCCTGTCTCTGGGAGTCGCAGGTATTGTCACGGCTATCATTATCGATGCTGTCGCCTACAGGCGTCTTCCCACTCAGGGACAGAAAACCCCGGCGAAAGGCATTGTCATATCCGTCCTCGGGGGCTTGCTCATGGGATTCTTCTACCGGTTTGTGGCCGCTTCGATGGCAGGGGATTTCGCGCAGCCGGAAGCCGGAAAGCTTACCCCCTACACGGCTGTTGTGATTTTCTCGCTGGGGCTTCTTATCTCCAATTTCCTCTTTAACAGTGTAATTATGGTGAAACCATTTGTGGGAGAACCCGTTCCGTTCGGAGATTATTTCCGTAAGGGGAGCCTGAAACTTCATTCCATCGGGATTCTGGGCGGAATTATCTGGAGCATCGGGATGTCGTTCAGCATCATTGCCTCAGGATCTGCCGGATTTGCCATCTCTTATGGCCTGGGACAGGGGGCGACCATGGTCGGAGCATTCTGGGGTGTGTTCATCTGGAAGGAATTCAAGGAAGCCCCAGAAGGCACGAACAAGCTTCTGGCGGTCATGTTCGTATCGTATATCATCGGTCTGGGGCTTTTGATTGCAGCGAGGGTGATGTAAAGGAAAAAGCCTTCATCGTGGATAAGGAGTCTTTCATGAACAAAAGCATTGTCGTGGTTGGCAGTTCGAATACCGACATGATCGTTAAAGCGGCGCGGATCCCTCGTCCGGGAGAAACTATCCTCGGCGGCCGGTTTTCCATCGCTGCAGGGGGGAAGGGCGCCAATCAGGCGGTCGCCGCCGCACGGGCAGGAGGCGATGTTACCCTCATCGCCCGGGTGGGGGAGGACATGTTCGGCGAACAGGCGCTGATAGGATTCGCCAAGGACAATATCAACATCCGGCACATCATCCGTGACCGTGAGATGCCTTCCGGGGTGGCGCTGATAATGGTGGATGAAAAGGGGGAGAACAGTATAGCTGTCGCTTCAGGATGCAATGCCTGCCTGTCGCCGCAGGATGTTGATAAGGCCGAAAAAACCATCGCTTCAGCCCGGATTCTCCTCATGCAGTTCGAAGTGCCTCTCGATGCAGTGCGAACGGCTGCGGAAATCGCCTCCGCGCACGGAGTCGAGGTTCTCCTTAATCCGG
>JAUYCD010000171.1 GCA_030692375.1 Candidatus Latescibacter sp.
CGGAAGAATTTTGCTCTTTTTCATTTTGCACCTACAAGGTGTGTGGAAATCCAAAAATATAGTTTATCATAACACCTTGTAATATATACTATTTATACAAATAATGCAAGTACTTTTTATAAAATTATCGCTGGATTGGGGCTCTCAGATGAAAGCCCGTCATCCCTGGAAAAGGTTTTCCAGGACTGGCCATCATACTTTGAAAGACCTCTATCGGTGGCAAACCAATAAACACCGTCCGGACCTTCTGTTATTGACAGGATGTTTGAAGAGAGAAGCTGGTCGTTTCCGGGATAGGTTTTTAAGATATGCCCGTCATAAAGGGTAATTCCTTCCCTGACTCCGAACCATACCGAGCCGTCGGAGTTCATCGCAACCGCCCGTATCACGTTGTTCCGGAGACCATCAGCAGTGGTGTATGTTTTCCAGGTAAGACCGTCATACCTGGTGACTCCCGAAGGAGTGGTGGGATTGTATACAAACCACTTGGTATTCTGATCGTCAACATATATCTCGCTCACCTGATTTTGGGCCAGACCGTCCGTGGTTCTAAACAGTTTCCATGAATTCCCGTCATAGCGGGCCACTCCTTTGTCGGTGGCCAGCCAGATAACACCCTCACGGTCACAAGCTACAGCTTCGACATGATTTGAAGGTAAGGGTGTATTCCAGATTGTATACCAGATAATTCGTTTGCCATCGAAGCAACTGATTCCCTTGTCTGCATTCTTGTGACAGAACCAGATACGGTTATCCCTGTCGACCGCCAAACCGCTGACCCGGTCGCTTATCAAGCCATCGCTCTCCCGGTATGAAGTCCATACGTTTCCATCGAAACAGGATACCCCTCCCTCGGTGGCAAACCATTTCCGGCCGTTTTGATCCAGGGCGACAGCATTTACAGAATTGCTTACAAGGCCATCTAAAATATGGTAAGATTTCCAGGTTTTTCTGTCATAGCAGGATACTCCTCCCAGAGTGGCGAACCATAGATTTCCCTCCGAGTCAAACAATGCCTGCCTGACATTATTGTCGGTAAGCCCGTCGGTAGTGGTGTAGCGCTTCCAGGTACTGCGGTCAAAGGTATACAGTCCATTATCAGTGGAGATCCAGATTCTGCCGTCCTTTCCAACTGTCAGCCCTTGAATGGTGCCGTTAAAACTTTCCTCAGGTTTCATGTTTCCCCATGAAGTCCCATCGTACGATAGAATGCCGCCTCCGTTGGAGCCCAGCCATAATATCCCCTTCCGGTCGCACAACATGGAATTGATACTTTTTTTTTCCAACCCAAGGGTTGAATTGCTGAAGGTCGTCCAGTTTTTCCCGTCAAACCGTTTGAGAAGAGGATAAGTATATAATAAACCACTAAATCCGAACCACGTGTTTCCTCTGGTATCGCTGGCAACGAAAGTCTGATTCAAGGATATGAGATTTCTGTCCGTATAACGGGTATAGGTGCTGTCCCTAATGTTCCACAGCACAGGCAGCGTGGTGGTTGCGCACCAGAGGGCATCACCCTGGACAGATATATCGTTTATGTTGTTGCCGTTGATAAAATATTTCCAGACGCCATCGCCGTGAGATGTCCCAGGCAACAAAAAGAAAATGATGGGGATTATTCTAAGGATAAGCCGCATGATCACCTCCAGGAAGTTGAAAGAGGCATCTGGAAAGATGGAAACAGGAGAAATTTACCAAAATGAATGATATGATATTTTTCCCATATCTGCAAGAAAAATTGCATGGGAAAAATGTTGATTTCCACCGTTAAATTGCAAATTGGACGACGTCATGCCGAACTTGTTTCGGCATCTATTTACAAACCTGTAATCTTTTATATTCTCCGGAGCAATAATATAGGAAGATTTCATTAAAAAGGCGCTTAAAAAAAAGCGCCTTATAAAATCTCTCTCATCGTATGCAGGGTCATCACTTCACCCAATGGTGTTTTCTTTTATTCTATGGCATACACGCTGATCTTTTTCCTTAATTTACCCAGACGCTCGAATGTGACCTTGCCGTCGACAAGGGCATACAAGGTATAATCTCTGCCCACACCCACATTGGTGCCGGGATGGAACTTGGTGCCGTGCTGACGGACGAGAATGCTCCCGGCGGAAACAAACTCGCCGCCGAACTCCTTGATACCGAGTCTCTGCCCGGCGGAATCGCGTCCATTCCTTGAACTGCCTACACCCTTCTTATGCGCCATGAGCAAACTCCTGATTCATCATGTCCATTTTTCAAACGATTTGAATACTGTCCACCATAATTTCGGTGAAATCCTGACGGTGACCGCGTTTGACAGAGTAATCCTTGCGTCTTTTCTTCTTGAAAACTATGATTTTTTTATCTTTTCCCTGCCCGGTAACAGTGGCCTCAACCGTTGCCCCGTTGACAAATGGAGTACCGATAGCTATATTCTCACCATCGTTCACCAGGAGGACTTCGGGAATCTGGATTTTGCTTCCCACTTCCAGATCATACTTGGGGACCCTTAGTTTCTCCCCTTTTTCGATCTTATATTGAAATCCCTTTATATCAACTACTGCGTACATATTTCACCCTCCGGCGAAGAACCACGATTAAATCTTTTCCGGATCCGGTAATCCGGCTAATCTTTATAGATTTGCAAATATAAAAAGAGTTTCATAAAGAGTCAAGGGAAAAAATCTTCTGGCCATCCCTGGAAACATTTTTTTAGGACTTGAAAGGCAAAAGAAGAAAGAACGAAATCTTTTTCGTTTGGGCTTTGGTGATGGGATTCAGCGCGCTGAATCCGTACAAAGGGGGACGGCGCGCTTTACCCTCGCTCATACCTGCCGGCCACTGCTTTTATCGAAGGAAGGACGGAGAAAAATGCCTCGATGATTTCAGGGTCGAAGTGGCGCCCGCTTCCATTTCGCATTTCATCGAGCACCCGGCTTTCATCCCACGCTTCTTTGTATACCCGCACGCTTGAGAGGGCATCGTACACATCGGCAATGGCCACGATACGCCCGAAGAGAGGGATTTCTTCACCGCGCTTGGGCGTCGGTTTGCCTTCACTGTCGGCATGACCGGGAAGAGGCTCTCCGGTTGATATATCCACATGACCGGGATAACCGGTGCCGTCGAAACATTCATGGTGATTCAACGCCACATCTTTTGCCGCCTCATCCAGATCGGAGGCCGGATCGTTAAAAAGCCTTGCCCCGGCCACAGTATGCTGTTTCATGATCTCATATTCGTCCACAGCCAGCCTGGCAGGTTTTTTCAGGATGAGGTCGGATATAGCCACTTTCCCCACATCATGGAGCATGGCGGCCATGCGAAGCACATCGCGGTTCCGTTCGGTCTCCCCGGCGGATATTCCTCTTTTCCCGGCCCAGTTCTCATAAATCTCCACCGAGTAACCCGCCACGCGGTTCACATGATTGCCGGTTTCTTTCGGGTCGCGGAGCTCCGCCATGCTGATCATGCGCAGAATGATGGTCCGCATGAGATGAGCGCGTTCGAGGGCGGCGGCGGCCTGTGAGGCAAAATAATTCACATAATGCTCGATGGCCTTGTCAAACGGGATTACCTGACGGTCCTTGTCCATGGCGTTAATCAACTGGAGAACGCCGATGATTTTTCCGGTATGCGTTTTGAGGGGAACGGTCAGGATGGAACTGGTCCGGTAACCGGATATCCGGTCGTACTGCTTGTCAATTTGAAAGGGAAGCGTACCGGGAAGATTATAAGCATCGGGGATGTTGAGGGTTTCCCCGGTCATGGCGGCATATCCGGCGAGAGAGTTTTTGTTCACCGGTATGCTAAAAGTGTTATATACGAGCTTCCGCCCCGGTTCCAACCTTGCGGAAAGAGTGTCGTTCTGTGTGAAACTGAACAGCAGCCGGTCTTCCTGTTTAATGTACAAGGAACCGGCGTCACAGCGAACAAAATCCCGTGCCGATTGGAGAATTCGCTCCATGAGGAGGTCGAAATCTCTGATTCTTGAGGAATCGATGCCGATGGTAATGAGTTCCCGGAGACGTCCGGTTTCATCTTCGATCATCTCTAAGCTCTCCCTGCTTCTCCCGTTTCCTGGAATAAAAAATCCCCCGCTTCAACATCTTGCAGGGGATTTTTTTTATTCTATGTGATTCGATTATTTTTTTGCCTTGACCACATTCACTGCCTGAAGGCCTTTGGGACCTTTTTCCACATCGAACTCAACCGTATCGCCTTCGTCCAGGCTTTTATATCCGGCCGAATTGATCGCAGAATAATGAACAAATACATCTTCACCGCTGGCCCTCTGAATAAATCCGAACCCTTTTTCACCGTTGAACCACTTTACCGTGCCTTTTTCCATGGATCACCTTCCCTTTTTGTTACATTCTTTCATACAGTCCCGCATGTGCAACGCGGACCCACTTTTTTTGTACAGCCTATCGTTGCCTTTAAACGCAAAAAACCGCTCTTTGGCCCGTCTTTGAGCCTCAGGAGCGATTTCTTGAATTGCTGGGGTTTGTACGAAAAGCCATGAAAAAATTTCCCGGACAATCAAAGCTCAACAACGGTGTACAGATATTCTGCACGGAAAATATATATCATATCCCGAAGAAAAACAAGATTTTTTTTAGGATTTTTAAAAAAAATATATTTCTATATGTATTGAGTATATAGATCCTGAAACGAGTTCAGGATGACACGTGTCATGCGCTGGCTTCGACAGGCTCAGCCAGCGGGCACTGAGCTTGTCGAAGTGCCGCTTCGCGGGAACGATGAAACCGTTTACCCCCTGAAGGGGGCAAGGGAAGTTTGCTCCTTACTCCTGACTTCTGACTCCCGGATTCTTCCCTTCTTTTACCATTTTTCCCAATGGATGTTGGCCGGGTCCCACTTATCCTTGGGCTTTTCCGCTCCGGTAGGATAGCCGATGGAGATGATATTAAGCGGCTGGATCTCCTCAGGCAGACCAAGCACCCGTTTGACATACCTGGTCGGCTCCGGGTTGAGCCAGATGCCGCACCATACCGCGCCCAGCCCTATAGCTTCGGCGGCCAGCAGGATATTTTCAGATGCGGCGGAGCAGTCCTGTATCCATACCTCGCTTTTACTCTTGCGGGTATTGCCGCAGACCACAATGGCGGCTTTGGCCTGGGCGATATGCTTGGTATAGGGCGAGGAGAAGGAGAGCGTATCCAAAGTCGCCCGGCTGGTCACCACCACAAAAGCCCAGGGACGGTTGTCCCCTGCGGTGGGAGAGGCCATACCGGCGCGGAGAAGGGTTTCAATCTGCTCTTTGGTTACCGGTTTGTCAAGGTATTTCCGCACGCTTTTCCGGCTGTGAATGACTGACAATGCATCCGGGATTTTAGCATTTCCCTGGGCAAAAAGCGTTATCGGTATAGAACTAAAAATCAGCGCTGCGAATACTGCAAGAAACAGGAATCTCTTAATCATGGTTTGGCGTCCTTTGTGAAGGGTGGGTTTATGGTATTGAAATTGGATTTTCATCAAGGTCTGTTCTTTTCGATTTCTGCAAATACCTGTTCCGCCGGGATTGCCGCCATTTCACCCCGCTCGAATGCATCAATTCGGTCTTCTGTTTCTTGAGCCCACAATGCATCAATGGTTTTCCTTGAACGAAATTCAAAGCTGGAAAGGAGGCTCTCAACCAACTCGGCGCGTTCAACAGGCGACAATTTCAATGCTTCCTCGAGAATCTGGTCATGGTTCGGCATATATCACCTCTCCTTTGCACTCGTGATATCCTATATTCTCACACATCGTCGAAAACTGCTCAATCTTCTTCGGCATAACGTTAAAGCTCAGAAGAGGCGTACTCGCATTCCTCTGGAGAGCTTTGATATACATTTTATATTTTTTTCCAAAGATTTATAAAAGATATCCTAACATCTTTTATGCTTTGAAATGTTTCTTGATAGCTAATCTCATGTTTTTCTGGTAATGAATTACAATCTTCTTTAAATGGATTTTTAAAACCTTTTCTATGTTTAAACGAATTAACTTTATTTCTCATTCTAAAAATATTGTTAAAGTAGTCTATTTCACCAAGTTTAATTTTATAATAATTTTCTATTAATTCAACTATTTGATTAATTTTTAAATCAAAAATGGTTTTATTAGGTTTTATATTTTTGGTGTTGTGATATGCTTCTGAAGCTAAACACCACAGTTCCCATTCAACGAGAGCATTTAGCTCACATAGAGAAGCACGGATAGCAATTTCCTTCCATTGCATAGGAATAAAATATGCATTTGCTTCATCATCATAATGATTGAATTCATTTTTATTAGATCTCTCATTTATTTTTGAATATTCTAACTCCGCTGAACATTTTATATTTTTTAAAAAAGACTCAATAGCACTTAGTTCAATATCTAGTAAAATTAATTTGCTCATTTTATTTTCCTTTATATAACACCAGCGCTCACTGGTGAAGATGAAGCGAAGCGGAATCCCTGTCAATTGCAGCGCCTTGTTAGGCGCCTGCTTTGGACGTCCGCACGCCCCATCTGAAAGTCTGCTTATGACGACCTGGCTTCACCCAAAACACAGCTCCGTTGGCGAGAGTGAATTCGTAATCCCACGGCGCAGTGAGTTTCGGGCGCGGTAGTATGTCGGCTGGTAGATGCGGCTTAATCGTTGGGTGCTCCGTCCATCCGGGGCCTGTTTCTCGGAACCGGGTCCAGCCGAGCCCGACATCAGATAGCTGCCAGAGAGATCCATCGGCTAGCTCGAATATGAGGGGCTTCAAGCCATCGGCCAAAGTAAACTCCCAGACTCGAATCAGGCACTGTCGCCTGCTCAGCTTCTTCTCCAACTTCCTTACAGATTGCCTGTCGGGAAGAGGCTCTTGGGACTCACCCGCAAGAATCCGTCTCAGACCATCTTGAAGCACCTCCACGGTTAGTCCAAGTTCTCGGTACTTGGGCTCAGACCACTCCGAAACATGGGTGTCAAGCTGGTCGAATAGCTCCGTGTAGCCGTCAAGCTCTGAGATTAGTTGTTGCACGTTCTCAACGCAAAACATAAGGTGCGCGCGCTCGAACCAGAAGTGATGCGCAAGAAAATTCCGCGCCTCTACAGCTTCCTGAAGCTCGGCATTTAGTTCGGCTGGAAGCACGCCCTCAAGCTTAGTGGCGACATCGCCGAGAGTCAGGGAGAAAGTCTGGGCCAATTGTTCCTCCACCCTCGGGCGTGTGATAAGATCGCGGGACGGTAGTCCTGAACAAGCAAGAATCATGCAAAGCTCTCGGTACAGGCATTCACTTTGGTAGTACGCCAAACCGAACCTCGCGTACAGTTCGCGGATCAGATCGTCCCCGGGCTGGTTGTTCATCGCCAATCTCTATCTTGCCTCTCATACACCGAACGTAAAAATCAGCCAGAGCGTAAGCGATTGGCTGAATTGCCTTGTTGGACAACGATTTTTTCCTTTGGCGTTGACCTCTGTCAAGGGATGACCCCACATCCTCACTCTACGAAGCGGGCCACCCGGTCGCCCTCAATCCTGTTGCATCACTTGTTTGAGTACACATCTATGCTAAAGCCTTCTGGAATGCACGCCTTTGTAAAAAAGTCACCGAAAGCCGTAGATTTAATGACTGATGACTCTATGGTACTCGTATCATCCATAATTACTTCTTCGCCATCGCTTACGAGATTGAGTGACTTTAAATGAAGGATATATGCCTCTAAGTGCTCTGGGTAAGCCAACTGATTAGCGGGAAACTCAGTAAGGTCGAAGTCATTCGATTGATTGTAGTACAGCCAACGAGTTTTGCCCCGAAGTATGTACAAGATAAGCGCTTCATCGGGTGTCAACTGTTCAATGATGCCAACAAAACTGGGATGCGCTTCGTTTAATCGTTCCTTGTCAATTGCTCGTTTTAGTAGTTCAAGGAATAAGACCGTCAGAGGATTACCGTCATCCATGAAAAAAAGAGCACGAAGTACCGGAGCAGCTATTGAAGAGGATGCTTCAGTTTGACTCTCTTCTGGGACTTGGCTTCGTACTTGATCGAGCCACCGAGCGAATCTATCCTGCGCAAGAGCAGCAAGCTGAAATGGTGCCGTGAAAAGTCGGAAAGTTTTCAACGCGTCGGTTGTCATACCACCGACCTGCTTAAGCGGTCCGCTGGCAGCGTCGTTGTAGGCTAACTTCACCAATTGTGAATCTGCAAGTTTTCCAAGTCCTGTCAGATCATCAACCATCGTAAAATCTCCTCCCTATCGTGTTCAAGCCGCTGCCCAACAAATAATTCTGCAGCCCACTTCATAACACCCAATTAAAAATATTTCTCTCGAATCGCAAGTAAACCGGATATCATCCGATGTTTGTGTATTTTTCTTTGCGAACTTTGCGAACTTTGCGAGACAAGTGTTTCAAAGGTTTCTATCTTTTCTCCTGTCTCCTGGCTCCTGGCTCCTGACTCCTGAATTACCACTTTTCATAATGGATGTTTGTCGGGTCCCACTTATCCTTGGGTTTTTCCTCGCCGGTGGGATAGCCGATGGAGATGATGTTGAGCGGCTGGACCTCCGCCGGAAGCCCTAGCACCCGCTTTACATATTTGGTCGGCTCGACGTTAAGCCAAATCCCGGTCCAGACTGCGCCAAGCCCGATGGCTTCGGCGGCCAGCAGGATATTTTCAGATGCGGCGGAGCAGTCCTGGATCCATACTTCGCTCTTCAGCCCCTTCCGGGTGTCGCCGCAGACCACGATGGCGGCTTTGGCCCCAGCGAGTACCCTGGTACCCCGGGTGGAAAACGAGAGGGTATCGAGCATGGCGCGCCCGGTCACCACGACGAACGCCCAGGGACGTTTATCTGCGGCGGTGGGGCTGGCCATCCCGGCGCGGAGAAGGATTTCAAGCTGGTCTTTGGTCACCGGCTTGTCCAGGTACTTCCGCACGCTTTTCCGGCTGTGAATGACAGTCAATGCATCCGGAATTTTTGTTTTTTCCTGGGAGAATACTGTGAGTGGGAAAGCCGAAAACACGAAAGAAACAAGGACAAGAGAAAGGAATACTGCGCGCACCGCTTTCATGGCTGCCTCCAGGGATAAAACCACTTTAATTTCTGAAGCGAGGGAATATTTACCAAGAATATGCAGAAGCGGCGCTTATTAGTCAAATAAAATCATCATTTGAAAATATGCATGAGAGCCATCATTTTCACTTCTCAAATCCCTGCATTCTTTATATCTTAATCAACGCCGGGTTCATCGGATAATACTTCTCTTTGACCCGATATATTTTTTTGTTGCTTATCGAGTTAACTCAGTTTGTTGAATAATACGAGTAAATAAAAGGCCTCACCCCCTGGCCCCCTCTACAACAAGTTAGAGAGGGAGAAACCCATCAGCAATTTTCTAAGGCATTGTTTATAAAGCACATCTGGGTCTTCCCCTCTATTGCGTGCAAGAGAGGGGATTATGGGGTGAGTTAAAAGCGGTAAAAATTTATATCAGCTTGCTGTCTAACCTTGATAAGCGATTTTTTCTTTCCTGTGAAAGGACACCTTCATGAGCCGTTATATCGCCATTGGGCTTTTTGTTGCGGCAATTCTGGTCGCGCTGCTCGTGGTAAACCGCAGTTCCAGAAAGGAAATCCAGCCGATCACAATCGGATTCATGGTGAAATTCCCCGAGGAACCCTGGTTCCAGAAAGAAATCAAAGGGGCCCGGAAATGCGCCGAAAAGTATGGATTCAAAGTTGTGGATATAGGGGCGAGGGACGGCGACCAGGTCCTGGCCGGTATCGATAATCTGGCCGCCCAGGGCGCGAAGGGATTTGTTATCTGCGCCCCGGATGTACGGCTCGGCCCGGCGATCATGGCCAAAGCGGAATCATACAAGATGAAGGTATTCACTGTGGACGACCAGTTTGTAGGCGCTGACGGCAAATTCATGAATGTACCCTATGTGGGCATGGCGGCGCGTGATATCGGGCGGAGCATCGGGCGGCATCTTTTTGATGAGATGAAAAAGCGCGGGTGGAAGGTTGAAGAAACCGGCGCCTGCGTGGTCACCTACGATCAACTGGACACGGTTCGGGAACGCACGGAAGGCGGAACCGAGGCCCTTACCCAGGCCGGATTTCCGCCATCTCAGATATATCGCGCCCCGGAGAGCATCACCGATCAGCCGGGCGCTTTCGCTGCGGCAAATATCATTATTACCCAGCATCCGAATGTAAAAAGATGGCTGGTCTACTCGGTGAACGACGAGGCGGTGCTCGGTTCGGTGCGGGCGCTGGAAAATCACGGATTCAACGCCGATTCCATCATCGGTATCGGCATCGGCGGCGCCACCTCCCTCCCGGAGCTGGAAAAGAAGGAGCCTACAGGATTCATCGGCACCTGTTTTGTCGACTGCGTCGGGGAAGGGTATAAAACCACCGAATATCTTTACAAGTGGATTAAAGATGGTGTTACGCCCCCTATGGACACCCGGTCTGCCGGAACGATTGTTACACGGGAAACTTTCAGAAAGGTCATGACCGATGCGGGGTTTTTGGAATAGCGGGCACTTCGACAAGCTCAGTGCCCTGCAGTTCAGTGCCCTGCAACTCAGTGCCCTGCAGCTCAGTGCCCTGCAGCTCAGTGCCCGCTGGCTGAGCCTGTCGAAGCCAGCGAGTTTGTAATGAGATTCTGCCCATTTTTTGAGGCTTTACTAGAGAGTTAGGAGGTCTTGGACTTTGCCAGACAACTATCTTTATTTCGATTCCATCACCAAGACCTTTCCCGGGGTAAGAGCGCTGGACAATGTCTCCTTCGGAGTGCTTGAGGGATCCGTCCATGCGCTCCTGGGCGAGAACGGCGCCGGGAAATCCACCCTCCTGAAAATCCTCTCAGGTGTGTATACTCCCGATTCCGGCAAAATCCTTCTTAACAACAGGCCCCGCATCTTCTCTTCCACCAGCGAAGCCATCCGCTCCGGCATCGCCGTGATATACCAGGAGCTGCACCTGGTGCCGGAAATGACTGTGGCGGAAAACATCCTCCTCGGACACATGCCGAACCGCTACGGTGTGGTTAATCGGAATAAGATGCGCGAGGACGCCCGCCGTGAGCTGGCTGTTCTGGAAGAGGAGGTAGCCCCTTCCACGAAGGTGAGCGCACTCCCCATCGCCCAGCGACAGATGGTGGAAATTGCCAAAGCCCTCATCCGTGACGCCACAGTGATTGCTTTTGACGAGCCGACCAGCTCTCTTACCGACCGTGAGGTCACAAAGCTCTTCTCGGTCATACGGGAGCTCAAGAAGAGCGGCAAGGTAATCATATATGTTTCTCACCGCCTGAAAGAGATATTCGAGATTTGCGACTCGGTAACCATATTCCGTGACGGCAGGGTGGTGGAAACCCTTGAAGACATGTCCACCATCGATCAGGATTTCCTGGTGAACCGTATGGTGGGAAGGTCCATACGGGATATTTACCAGTACAATCCTCGTCCACTCAGCGGTTCGGCAATCAAGGTGGAAGGGCTCCTGGGCCATGGTCTCTCCGAACCTGCGAACTTTGAGATTGCGCAGGGAGAAATCGTGGGCGTCTTCGGTCTGGTGGGCGCCGGAAGGACGGAGCTTTTGAAGCTCGTGTACGGGGCTGCAAAACGGGAAGCGGGAAAAATCAGCATCCACAGCCGCGAGGTGAACATCGATGATCCTTCAGCAGCAATCACAAACGGCGTTGCGTTCTGCCCGGAAGACCGCAAGAAAGAGGGAATCGTCCCCATACGTTCCGTTCACGAAAATATCAACCTCAGCGTGCGAAAGTCTTTCGCCCGGCTGGGGATGATTAATGAAAAGAGAGAGCGGGAGAACGCCGATCTCTTTGTCAGAAAGCTGGGAATCAAGACTCCCTCTCTGGCCAAACCGATCATGGATCTCTCCGGCGGCAACCAGCAGAAGGTGATCCTTGCCCGCGCGCTTTCGGGGAAAGTACGGGTCATGCTCCTCGACGAGCCTACCCGTGGGATCGATGTGGGCGCCAAAAGCGAGATCTACGGGGTTATCGAACGGCTGGCTTCGGAAGGGATCGGGATAGTTGTGGTTTCCAGCGAGCTCCCGGAAGTGATGGGCATCTCCGACCGTATCCTGGTGATGCGCCAGGGAAAGATCGTCGCTTCGATCCCCCGTGAGGAGGCCACCGAGGAGAAGCTCTTGAAACTTGCCCTGCCGCAGGTGTAAAAAAAAGTGGCAAAGTGACAAAGTGACAAAGGCACAAAGGGGAAAGACGAGATTGAAGGATAAATAAAACAAGGAAGACAGAAGTCAAAGACAGAATAAGAGCAATACACTTCGGACTTTGTACTGCCTTTCATCATCTTTTTTTCATTTACATCATGCGAATCAGTGGTTCAGACAATCATTTATTTATCCTTTATCCTTGTCTTTATTCTGACTTCTGTCTTCTGTATTCTGTTTTTATTAAAGCGAGGTTGAGTGGTGAATGATCAAGCTGCAGCTCCGAGTCCGAAAACCATCCTGAAAGGTTTGTGGGATAACGCCAGCATTCTGGTGATATTCGTCCTGCTGTTCGCTTTCCTTTCGCTGTTCGTACCATATTTCTTCTCCTGGCAGAACATGATCGGCCTGGCTCTCTCGGTTTCCACAGTGGGAATCATCGCCTGTACCATGCTGTTCTGTCTGGCATCGGGCGACTTTGATATTTCTGTGGAAGCGATTGTGGCGTTCTCCGGTGTTCTGGCCGCAGTGATGATCAATGTCACCGGCAGCGTGATGTTCGGTATTCTGGCGGCGCTTCTGGCGGCTGGCGCGGCAGGGGCGTTCAACGGCGTGGTTATCGCCAAGCTGGGAATCAACGCGCTCATCACCACTCTGGCGACCATGCAGATCATGCGCGGACTCGGATTCATCGTATCCAACGGCACCGCAGTCGGAATAAAGGAACCCGGGTTTTTCGTTCTGGGCAACGGCAGCTTCCTTGGCATACCCAATCCGGTATGGATCACCATCGTCTGTTTTGCCGTCTTCGGATTCCTGCTCAACCGTACCACCTTCGGGCGCAATACCCTCGCCATCGGCGGAAACAAGGAAGCCGCCCGCCTGGCCGGTATACGGGTCGACCGGATCAAGATTCTCATTTTCACCCTGCAAGGGTTTATGGCCGGTCTGGCAGGAATAGTGCTCGCTTCACGTATGACCAGCGGGCAGCCCAACACCTCGGTGGGGCTTTCCCTCGATGTCATCGCTGCCTGTGTTCTCGGCGGAGTGTCACTCACCGGCGGCATCGGAACCATCATGGGCACCATCGTGGGGGTGTTGATCATGGGAACAGTACAGAACGCCATGAACCTCATGAACATCCCCACCTTTTACCAGTATGTCGCGCGGGGAGTCATACTGCTTCTCGCGGTGCTGTTCGACCAGATGCGGCAGCGCAGGGCTGTGTAAAGAAAAAAACTCTCGCAAAGTTCGCAAATACAGAAGGCAGAAGCGAAAAGATGTCTGAACCACTGATGCGCATGATGGAAATGATAAAAGATGATAAGAAGATTGTTTCATCATATGCATCAGTTTTTATCACACGAATCAGTGATTCAGACAATCTTTTTCCCTTTCCCACTCGCCTCGAATTCTCTTACCCCATTCGACCGGCAACAGCACTAGTAGAGGAGAATATCCGGGTGAAACCTGTTTGCGGCGCTCTTTCATTCCTTTTCTTTACCATGTTCATTTCTCCCGCATTTTCGGCCACTTTGGTTATCAATGAGATAATGTTCAACCCGAACGGCAATGAAAACGCCCGTGAATATGTGGAGATCATGAACCGATCTGATCAGCCGGTTTCGCTCGAAGGCTGCTTCATCGGACAGGGGGATTCATTCGATAAAATCATCCCCGTGCAGGGCTCGGCATGGACAGTTCCTTCAGGGGGGTACGCTCTCATCATGGATCCCGATTATTTTTCCGCCGGGGAGCCTTACGCAGGGATTCCGGCTTCGACCCCTTTCTTCACAGTTCCCGACAAGACCATCGGCTCCGGGGGGCTTTCGAACACCAATCCCAAACCTGTGTATCTGCTGTCCGCCAAAGGGGACACCCTTACGGCAGTCCGTTACCCACCGGATTGCCCGCCGGGACATTCCTGGGAACGGGTGAATCCCGGCGGTGGAGACAGCGCTGATAATTTTCGTTCCTCCCGCGATGTAGACGGCACTCCCGGAAGGGTGAATTCGGTCACTCCGCCTTCCCATAATCCCGCCCTTACCCGGGATTCTATCCGCTTCGGAGCTGCGCTACCGAAAATGGGAGAGAGCTGCGATCTTTATATCTCCTATCTGAACGGCGGGCTGTCTTCCATTTCGGGAATCAGGGTGGCGGTGCAGATTGCTCCCGATACTCCTCTTGAGAGCGTTACATTTCCCGGAGAGGTGGCGCCCGGAGAGAAATCCTCAGAACAGATTCTGCACATCTCCGCTCTGCCCGGCGGTTTTTTGCAGATACAGGCGGCGATAGATTCACCGGACAGCATGAATTGGGCTTCCGATGATACCGTCCGGGTCGAGCTTGAGGTGCTGGTTCCGGCCGGGACGATCATCCTCAATGAAATAATGGCCGCTCCCGTCGATGGCCCCGAATGGGTGGAGATTCAGAACACCGGGACATCTCCGGTCAGCCTGTGGGGGTGGCGCATAACTGACCGAACTGGGCGGCCTTCCGAAGGGATCGGCCAAGGTGCTTTTATTCCATCTTCCGGGTATGCAGTCATTACCGGCGACCCTTCCCGGCCGGCCGTCCCTTCCGTCGCCCTGTTCATTCCGGTAAAAAAATTCCCCTCACTCAATAATGACGGCGATACCGTCATTCTTCTCGATCATACCGGCGGAATAGCTGACAGCGTATCCTATTCGGCGGCCCCGGCAGGCGTCAGCCTGGAACTTATCGCCCCAAGTCTGCGTGGAACTCCTCTGGGGTGGAACATAAGCGTCGATCCGGCGGGAAGCACACCGGGCCGCAGGAACAGCATTTTCTTTGATCAAGGCTCCGGTGCAGGCGGCTCAACGGAAACAGGCGCTGTTCTCCTGATAGAGCCAAATCCATTCCTTGAGAAGGCCACTATTACCTATCGCCTCCCTTTTCCGCTGGCCCGTGTCCGTATGATAGTCTATGACCGCCGGGGAAGAGAGATTGCAATCATCCGTGATGCTGCGGAAAGCGGCTTCACCTGGACCGGAACCTGGGATGGCCGCTCCGGGGGGAAGAAACTTCCGGCGGGTCCTTACATCCTGTACCTTGAGGCGCTGAATAAGACCACGGGGAAAATGACCGTGATACGGAAGACGATAGTGGTGGCGTCCCGGCTTTGATGAAAAGGGAGCAGTTGCAAAGGTCGGATAAAAAGAGTATTTTTTTACGTTTATCAGACATCGATGTATTTTATTACGTTTCTTTTCAAAATAGATGCCGAAACGGTTGCTAAAAGATGCGCTGCGCTTTCATCGTTCCCGCGAAGCGGCAACAAGTTCGGCATGACACGTGTCATCCTGAACTCGTTTCAGTATCTAATTCCATATTACGTTCATGATGACACGAATTTCAGGTTCATTACCTCACCCCCGTCCCCTCTCCTAGTTAGGAGAGGGGTGACTCTAAACTGGCCTTATTTTCCCTCTCCTGACTAGGAGAGGGTGGCCGAAGGCCGGGTGAGGTTTTTATAAGGAGGATGTGCCGTGGATTTACGGTTGAAAGACAAGGTGGCGCTGATCACCGGCGGAACGAACGGTCTGGGTTTACGGACCGCCCGGGCGTTTGCACAGGAGGGCGCCCACGTGAGCGTCTGCTCCATCGACCCGGAGGAGGTGCTTTCGCGGGTGGAGAACGAGCTGAAAACATACGGGGTTCAGGCGGCGGCGCTCAAGGCGAATGTCTGCATCGCAGAACAGGCAAAATATGTTGTTGAGGAGACCATAAAACGTTTCGGCGGCATCGATATCCTCATCAACAATGTCGGGAAACGTTTCGGCGACAGCCTGTTTGAGGCCACAGATGAGGAGTGGTTCAAAACCTATGATTCCATCATCTTTCAGGCTATCCGCATGATCAAGCTGGTGACCCCCGAAATGCGCAGGCGCGGCGGAGGGTCCATCGTGAACATATCCTCCGTATCCGGCTGGCTGCCCCAGCTTGCGAAGGGAAGCCAGTACAGCTCATCCAAGGCGGCGCTCATCTTCCTTGCCGAGCCTCTGGCGCTGGAGCTTTGCCATGACAACATCCGGGTGAACACCATTTCGCCCGGTTCCATGATCAGCCCCGACGGCGTCTGGGAGAAATGGCGTCAGCAGCATCCCGAGGACTTCGAGACCTATGTGCGTGAGGGATTCCCCAGGGGACATCTCGGCTACCCGGAGGATATAGCCGACGTGATTGTGTTCGTTGCCTCCCCTCGGGCGCACTGGATCAATGGCCGTCACATCCCGGTTGACGGTCTTCAGCAGCCCAATCCCGCACCCGGGTACAAAAACTGGTAAGAAGAAAACGATGTAAAGGAATGCAGTATGGCAAAGCACAAAGAAAGTAAAAGCAAAGCTGTATCGAAACCGGAAAAAACCAGCACATTGGCTCCTCCCTATTTCCTTGTTCTCAGCTTCTTTTTCATCTCCGGAATGACGGGTCTTATCTATGAGATTCTCTGGATCCGGATGATAGTTAAAATTATCGGGAGCTCGCCGTTCGCGGTCAGCATCGTGCTTACTGTATTCATGGGTGGTCTGGGTCTGGGGAGCTATCTGGCCAGCCGGTATATAGACCGGCATAACACTCCCCGTGAGCTGGTGAAAATATACGGCGTTCTGGAACTTGTGATCGGGGTATACGGTTTGGTTTTGCCGGTGCTGCTCATCCTTTTCAAGCCATTGTATGCATTCCTGTACAATCACCTGTTCGGGTACTTTCTGTTCTATAATCTCCTGACTTTTTTGGGATGCTCGTTTCTGCTCATCCTGCCGGTGACCTGTATGGGCGCTACCCTGCCGGTTTTAAGCCGCTTCTATGTAACCAGGCTCTCCCGCATCGGCGCCTCGCTCGGACGTCTGTACAGTATCAATACCATCGGCGGAGCGCTCGGCGCCCTTTTTTGCGGATTTTGGATCATTAATTTCTGGGGAGTATGGGGTTCCCTGGCATTTGCCATCCTCTTGAATATCACCATAGGGCTTTCCAGCATCTATCTGGCATCAACCCTGAAAAAAGGCCCGGTTCCTTTGGCTTTCGAAGCGCCATCGGCGAACGACAAACCATACTATGCTTCGGCTATCGGCGCCGGGGCGCTGGTTATTTTCGCCGTATCCGGTTTCTGTTCCATGGCCTATGAGGTGATCTGGACAAAACTCCTTGGGCTGATTGTCGGACCTACCACTTACTCTTTTACCGTGGTGCTGGTGACCTTCATCACCGGGCTTGCGGTGGGAAGCATGCTGTTCGGATGGCTGGCCGACAGGACAGGGAAACCTGGCCCCCTCCTTCTCTTTTCCCAGATCGCCGCGGCTTTGAGCGCTCTCTTCATCAGTCAGGTGCTGGGGAACAGCCAGGCATTCTTCGCCAAACTCATCTTCTCCTTCAAAGATAATTTCACTCTGCTCATGATGATAAAATCAGGCGCACTATTTTCCTTTATGTTCTTACCCACGGTGTTTCTCGGCGCTACATTTCCTCTGGTGGGGAAACTGTATACCCGTTCCCTCGGCTCTGTGGGAAAATCCATCGGTTTTGCCTATTCCATCAATACTGCTGGCGCGGTGCTCGGCTCATTCTGCGCCGGATTTATCCTTATCCCTCTCCTGGGAAAGGAACACAGCCTGAGTCTGCTCACTACCTTACAGCTTACCACGGTTCTGGTTGTCGGAAGCATCATGTACGCGAAAATCCTCAGGAAGGCTGCCTTGATCCCACTGGCGCTGGCTGTCCTGATAGGAGGCATGGCCGCCGTTTATTATCCGCATTGGGACCGTTTTCAGCTCTCCACCGGGAAATATCATCGGTTTAATGCTCCCTGGCTGAATGGATTGGGATGGATGGAGGCGCTGTTTAAAGGCAATGAAAAAATTGCCGCACCGCTCAAGGGGGAGTTAGTCTATTTTGGAGACGGAATAGGGGGGTTCACCACGGTAATTAAATATGTCGATTTTATCGGAAAAGTTCAATACAACCTGTACAACAGCGGCAAGGCTGATGCTTCAACCCAACCGGCGGATATGTCCACCCAGACTCTTTTAGCACATTTCCCCCTTCTCTTCCATCCCGATCCGAAACGGGTTCTGGTGCTTGGCCTTGCAAGCGGAATTTCCGCCGGAGAGGCTCTCTTTTATCCCATCGAAAAGCTGGATGTTATCGATATCAATCAGCAGGTAGTGGCCGCAAGCGACTTTTTCCGCCCCTGGAACAACAATGTTCTGTCAAACCCGAAGACCGAACTCATCGTTCAGGACGGCCGTGCTCACATGGAATTGACCAACCGAACCTACGATGTGGTCATTTCCGAGCCTTCCAACCCGTGGATGGCCGGGTTGGCTTCCCTGTTCACCCGTGATTTCTTCGAACTGGTCAAAGACAGACTGAACAATGACGGCATTTTTGTACAATGGCTTCATTCGTACCAGATCGACTGGGCGGATTTTGCGCTGATCGGGAGGACATTCCATCAGGTTTTCCCCAACAGCATCCTGGTCTGTACCGGCCTTTACGGTACAATTCCCGATTACATTCTGGTCGGTTTCAAAGGGAATCATGGACTGGATATACAAACAGCGGTTAAGAACTTTCCCAGCAGCCGTAAATCCGGAAATATGGTTCTCAATAATCCCCTCCTGCTCTATGCTCTCATTGTCGGCGAAAATCTGGGAAAACTATTCGGAGAGGGTCCTATCAACACCGATAATCGGCCGATGCTGGAGTTTTCAGCACCCAAGATGGTGCATACCATTGATCCCACGATCCCGTCACGGATAGCGGAGGAGGGATTGCTGAGCCGTCAAACGCAGAGCGTTGTCAGTGAAATCAATGCCAATGTGGACTCACAGATAGATAAGGCCGTTTTTACACTTTCGTTCAACAACCCCTTCAAGGATATGGTCGACCTCGCCAAAGCCACTCCGGAACAAAAAGTACGGTATGCCGCTGTTCTATCAGATTACTGCTCCAAAAACCTGGTGGAAGATTTTTCTTTCATCAGCGACCCGGAATTACTGAAAATGTGTATCATGGCGCAGATCGGGGCCATGCAGAAAAAACTCGCTGCCTCGCCGGAGAAGGACCGCCTTCTCACTCATCTGGGAAATATGTATGGTTTATTGAAACAGCCCCAGGAATCTGCAAACATTTTCCGCCAGGCGATAGCCGCCAATCCTCGATATGACAAGGCGTACTTCAATCTGGGAATTGCCCTCTCCGAACTGAATCAACTCGATGAATCCACCAGTATGTACCGTAAGACGATTCAAATCAACCCCTCTTATGCCAGAGCATACCATAATTTGGGAAACAACCTGGTCCGCCAGGGAAACCTTGGGGAAGCGGCTGAGAAATACCGTCAGGCGCTTTCCTTAGACCCCGGATATGCCCCTACTCACCGGAACCTGGGGGTTGTTCTTAAAAGATTGGGCCGGACTGCCGAAGGGGAGAGACTTATAGAAGAGGCGGCAAGAATCGGTCAAAATCCGGTGAAGATGTGAAAACCGTAACTGGTAAAAAGGCGAAAGGAATGCAGCATGGCAAAACGCCAGGCTCAAAAAAATAAAATCCAGGCAAAATCGGAAGCGCAGGACAGGTTCAAAATACCCTATTACCTTGTTCTGTGCTTCTTTTTCATATCCGGAATGACCGGCCTCATCTATGAGATCCTGTGGACCAGGATGATAGTTAAGATCATCGGAAGCGCCCCGTTTGCAGTGAGCATCGTACTCACCGTGTTCATGGGTGGTCTGGGGCTGGGGAGCTACCTGGCCAGCCGCTCTATCGACCGTCTGAAAACACCTGGGGCGCTGGTGAAAATTTACGGCATTCTGGAATTGACTGTCGGCGTGTACGGTCTGGTTTTGCCGGCGCTGCTCGTTCTTTTCAAACCGCTCTATGCGCTCCTGTACAACCATCTGTTCGGGCATTTTCTGGTCTATAATCTCTTGACTTTTTTAGGATGCTCGTTCCTGCTCATCCTGCCGGTGACCTGCATGGGCGCCACCCTGCCGGTTTTGAGCCGGTTTTATGTGACCAGCCTCTCCCGGATCGGCGCCTCTCTCGGGCGCCTGTACAGTATAAACACCATCGGGGGAGCGCTCGGCGCCCTTTTCTGCGGATTCTGGATCATCAATTTCTGGGGAGTGTGGGGTTCCCTGGCTTTTGCCATACTGCTCAATACCGTCATCGGGCTTTCCAGCATCTACCTTGGTACGCGAAAACCGGGTGACGGCATCCCACGGGAAAGGGATGAGCCTTCCGGCGCCAGGCAGCCGGAGTATGCCCGGATGATTGGGATTGCGGCGCTGGTTATTTTCGCCGTATCCGGCTTCTGTTCCATGGCCTACGAAGTGATATGGACAAAACTCCTGGGGTTGATCGTCGGGCCTACCACCTACTCTTTCACCGTGGTGCTGGTAACATTTATCACCGGACTTGCAGCGGGAAGCATGTTTTTCGGATGGCTGGCCGACAGAACCGGGAAACCGGGCTTTCTCCTTGTTGCCACCCAGATCGCAGCGGCTGTAAGCGCTCTCTTCATCAGCCAGGTGCTGGGGAGCAGCCAGACATTCTTTGCAAAACTTATTTTTACCTTTAAAGACAATTTCACCCTGCTCATGATGGTGAAATCTCTTACGCTGTTTTCGTTTATGTTATTTCCAACTTTTTTCCTTGGGGCCACGTTTCCGTTAGTTGGCAAACTCTATACCAGATCTCTCGACGCTATAGGAAAATCGATCGGATTTGCCTATTCGATCAACACACTCGGCGCCGTTTTGGGTTCTTTCGCAGCCGGTTTTGTTCTCATACCGCTCCTGGGAAAGGAACACAGCCTGAGCCTGCTCGCCGTAATGCAGCTTTTCACTATCCTTATCGCCGGGGGTATCATCACGGTAACGGCCCGGAAGAAGGTAGCCTTATTGGTACCGTTAGTGCTTGCCGTTCTGCTCGGTATTATGGCCGCCGCATACTATCCGCACTGGGATCGGAGGCTGCTTTCTATCGGGAAATATCAACGGTTTGACAAACCGATGCTGAACAGTATGGGATGGTATGAGTCGCTCGGTAAAGGTAATCAAAAGATGGCCGCCAAAACGTCAGAGCAGCTGGTTTTTTTCGGGGACGGAATCGGCGGATTTACCACCGTTATGAAATTCATCAATATCGACGGGAAAATTGATTTCAGCCTTTACAACAGCGGAAAAGCGGACGCCTCAACCATGAAAATGGACATGACCACCCAGATCCTCCTGGCTCATTTCCCGCTGCTCTTTCATCAAAGCCCGAAACAGGTGCTTGTTCTCGGTCTGGCCAGCGGAATCACTGCCGGAGAAACATTATATTATCCTATTGAAAAACTGGATGTAATCGATATCAATCAGCAGGTTGTCGCTGCCAGTAACTTTTTCCGCCGGTGGAACAACAACGTGCTTTCGAATCCAAAAACCGAACTCATCGTACAGGACGGCCGCGCCCATATGGAACTGACCAGGCGGAAGTACGATGTTGTTATTTCCGAACCATCCAATCCCTGGATGGCCGGTCTGGCCACATTGTTCACCCGGGAATTTTTTGAACTGGTCAAAGAAAGACTCAATGACAAAGGCGTATTCGTACAATGGGTTCATTCATACCAGATGGATTGGGACACGTTCACTCTGATCGGCCGGACATTCCATGCCGTGTTCCCGAACTGCAAACTTGTCCGCACCTCGGATGTCTTTCCCGATTATCTGTTGATCGGTTTCAAAGGTGACGGCGGCCTGGATATGGGTACAGCGGAAAAAAACATGCAATATGCAATAAAATCTCCCAATATGGTTCTTCTCGATCCTCGAGTGTTTTACGACCTTATCGTAAACGAAGATTTTGAAAAACTCTGCGGCCAGGGCCCGATCCATACCGATAACCGGCCACAGTTGGAGTTTTCGGCTCCCCGGCTGATGTATCTTGAAGATTTCACCATCCGTGATAATCTGGTAAAGAAAAGATGGCTGACACCCGGAACCGAGAGGATAATTCGCGAAGTCTATTCCGATGTCAATGCCCAGATCGATAAGGCTGTTTTAACACTTTCATTCAACACTCCGCTTCCGAACATGGTTGATCTTTCGAAAGCATCTCCCGAACAGAAAGCGCGGTACTCCGCAGTTCTTTCCTCCTACTGCTCCGAGAACGTGGTGGAAGATTTTACCTTCATCAGCGATCCGGAATTACAGAAAATGTGCATATCGGCCCAGATAGAAGCGATGCAGAAAAAGATCAACACCGTGCGGAATAAGGATCGTCTCTTTTCACATATTGCCAATCTGTATAACCTGCTGAAAATGCCCCAGGAAGCGATAAGTTATTACACCCTGGCGATCGAAACCAATCCTCGCAACGAAGTTGCATATATCAATCTGGGGAATCTCCTCGCCGAACAGGATCTTTTCGATGAAGCGATCCGGATGTACCGGGAGGCGGTTCAGATCAATCCTCTCTATGCCAAATCTTTTTATAACTGGGGATGCCTTTTGGCCCGTCAGGGAAAACTTGTCGAAGCGGAAGAGAAATTACGCCGCGCGCTCTCCCTGGACCCTGAATTCGCCCTTTCACACCGTTCCCTGGGGGATGTTCTTACAAAACTTGGTAAATCCGCCGAAGGGAATGAACATCTCGAGGAAGCGGCGAAGCTCGGCCAGAACCAGTCAACTGCTGTAAAATAAACCGGGGGCAGCTCATCTGATCTGATATTTAAAAGGCTTGTGAAAAGGTCTTTTATTTGATTAATTATAACTTGACAGGATACATCCATAAAAGTGGCAATTGTTATTACAGGCATCCAATGACCCCCAACATGCAACGTAAAATAACCCGTGCAGCCGCCGCATTGAAGTCATACGGTGCTATCGAGGTGTATATCTTCGGATCGCTTGCGGAAGGAACGTTCACACGGGATTCCGATGTTGACATGGCAGTGAGCGGGCTGCCGCCTGGTGTGTTTTTCAGGGCTTTGGGTCATGCCCACGAGATTCTCGGGCGGCCTGTTGACTTAATAGACCTTGATGATGGGAGTCTGTTTTCGGAATACCTGAAAAAAGAAGGGCTTCTTCTCCATGTCGACCATATTGAGAAAAGAAATTGAAATACAGTTGGCAGAATTAAGGCATTTTATAGAAACTTACGATAAATTACTGGGGAATGAATATAAAGGTGATCCTGGTGATATAGTTACTATTGCTCTTGCCGCTATCCTCCATTCGTTTTATACGGGAATTGAAGGGATTTTTAAACGAATTGCCAAACGAATAGACGAAACTTTACCTAAAGGAACGGATTACCATGCACGATTGCTAGAGATGATGTCGAAGCCTAGCAGCCAACGACCTCAGGTAATTTCCGAATCTCTCTCCCGAACACTTAAACAATATATGGATTTTCGTCATATGTTTCGGCATGCGTACGCTAATTTCCTGGTTTGGGACAGGATGGAACCGCTTGTATACGAATGCAAGAACTCCTTTCATCAGTTCGAAGCAGAGTTGATGGATTTTCTAAAGAAAATCGAAACACCAGAGCAATAACCCTGCAAAGGAGTGTCCACCGCACAATCTCCCTGAAGTTAACCTCGGGGTCGTGATGGTGAACCGGGACTGCTTCCCGGCGAAGAGGAAGCACGGGAAGTAGGCGTATTACGGGCGGAAGGGGTAATTGTGCAAGAGGCGCTTGCATCAATGAATCGAGCACTGGCTTTTCTGTATTCCCGCCATCTCGCGATACCGTTTGGGCGTTCAGCTCGATGGTTTGAATTGTATTTTACAATGAGTTGAGTCGAAGAGCGGAACTCCGGTTCTGTCTCCGGGTGTTGGGCGCTCTTGCTATTAAGGAAATCATAAGCCATGAAACCCATCCATCTTGCCGTTCTGGCGCTCGCCGTTCTTCAGTGCGCCCCGTACAATGCTCTTCGCGGCGGTCCCGCCGTGCCAATTTCTTTGCATCCTGGTAACCCGCACTACTTTCTCTTCCGTGGCAAGCCCACGGTGCTGATCACCTCCGGCGAACACTATGGCGCGGTGCTCAATCTGGATTTCGATTATGTTCCTTATCTGGACGAGCTAAAAGCCCACGATCTCAATCTCACGCGCACCTGGGTGGGAACCTACCGTGAGATTCCCGGCTCTTTCAAGATCACCGACAATACGCTCGCTCCCCACCCAAACCGGTATATATGTCCGTGGGTCCGGAGCACCACCCCCGGATATTTCGACGGCGGCAACAAGTTCGACCTCACAAAGTGGGACGACCATTATTTCAAGCGCCTGAAGGATTTCATGACTCAGGCTTCCAGGCGCGGCATCGTGGTTGAGCTGAATCTCTTCTGCCCCAACTATAACGATAATCTCTGGGGTGCGAGCCCGATGAACGCCGCCAACAACATCAACGGGATTGGGGGCTGCCCAAGCACCGAGGTCTACACGCTGAAGCACAAGGATCTTGTCGACATCCACGAGACGGTCACTCGGAAGATCGTTCAGGAGCTGCGCGGCTTCGACAACCTCTATTACGAGGTATGCAACGAGCCTTACTTCGGCGGGGTAACTCTGGAGTGGCAAAACCATATCGTGGATGTGATCGTGGACGCCGAAAAAAAACTCCCGCGAAAACACCTGATCTCGATGAACATCGCCAATGGCCGGGCGAAGGTCGCGAACCCTCATCCGAACGTTTCCATTTTTAATTTCCACTACTGTGTTCCCCCGGACGTGGTCGAGATGAACTACGGCCTTAATAAGGTCATCGGCGAGAACGAAACCGGTTTCCGCGGGAAGAAGGATGTAACCTACCGTACCGAGGGATGGGAGTTCATCATCGCCGGAGGCGGCTTGTATAATAACCTGGATTATTCGTTCACTTCCAAACACGCCGACGGTTCGTTCATGGATTACAAGTCACCAGGCGGCGGCAGCCCTGAGTTGCGTCACCAGCTCAGCATCCTCAAGGACTTCATCCACAGTTTCGACTTCATTCGCATGGCCCCCAAGAATGCTGTCATTAAGGGGGGAGTCCCGAAGGGTGCGACGGCTCGGGCTTTGATGGAATCGGGCAAACAGTATGCGCTCTACATCAACGGTGGTAAACAAGCAGACCTGAAACTGGAGCTCCCGGCGGGGACGTATGTCATCGAATGGCTCGACACCAGGATCGGCGCAATCGTCAGAAACGAGAAATTGCAGCACCCGGGAGGAGTCGTCGCGCTCCGTTCGCCGGAATATTCCGAGGACATCGCACTGAGGATAAAGGCGTCCCAATAACAACAATCGTGCAGTTTCTGTGAGCGGCGCGACGGGCGCGCGCATGTCCTGAACCGGCGATGCGAATGATAATAATGATGGAAAGATCAGACCGAAGTAATATCAGAAGTTAATCAAGAGTTTCTCGCCGTGCTGCGGGGTAGCTGGTGATATGTCGGTTGAAAGGAACACCTGTATGACGCGAAAGCAATTTATCGCCGGTTTGGCAACCTCGTCATTGCTGTTCCCCGGCTCCCATCCATCCCCGGCGGCAACCGAAAAATCGGCGGTGGTCTACGAGGCATTCGATGAAAGGATGGTAAACGGAAACAAGCCGATCGGAACAAAAGTTGACGAGAAGACAGTCATTGCGGCAGTGAATTCAATTATAAAGAAGATGTCTGGAAAGAATGACATTGGAAAGGCGTGGCAGAAATTATTGCCGGGTGTCACTCCGCAGTCGAAAATTGCCATTAAACTCAACCTCCTCCATCCGTACAACGGTCCTCAGTTTGCTATACTGAAAGCTGTTGTTCTCGGCTTAAAATCCATGTTCAAGGATTCATTCCCACCCGGACACATTTTTGCCTTCGATAATACTGCCGATAATATTAGCGGTAGGGTCGATGCAACTTATGGTCCCGATAATCTCAACGCATTGGGTATTGTGCGGAACCCTGATGAATATACCGGCGATGCGATGACCGTGGCGGGAAAGACCATGTACATTTCCAAAACGTTAAGCGATGCGGATTACGGCATATGCATGGTTGCCTCCAGACGACATCAATATTTTGCGGGCCAGCTTTCGGGAGTAATCAAAAACATGATGGGAGCGCTCAGTACAAACACGACGCGCTACGAAGCATTAATGGCGTCCAATGAAGGGGGATTCCATGATAATTCGAACTATGCGGCATATATAGACATGTTTAAAAACTATATGAAAGACCATCTGCATCTGTATATAGCCGACCATGTTCTGATACCCTTAAACGAAGCGCGGCCATACGTACGAGTGGGAAATAGGATTGTAATAGGAAAAGACCCGTGCGCTGTTGACACCCGGTCGGTCGATATTCTAAACAGCCTGTTCACCTTTGAGGAAAGTGAAAAACCGACCACAACGGTTCCAATGGCACTTGCCAAAGCAGGTATCGGGACAATCAAGTACGAACTGAAAACGATTCCCGTCTCTCTCGATTAGTCGGAGGCGGAAGTTGTCGCATAGCGGGCATTGGTCAGTGCCGAGGAGAACGGAAGGGATTTGTCCGCAGGGCAGAAGTATTCTCCGAAGCCTGCTGACCAGAGGAGACAACCGTAATAACGAATGCAGGCTCACAAAGGAGTATACTACCTTGATCCACTGATGAAAACCGGTGTTGGAACTGTCCATAATCAATCCCATGAAAAAGGAGTCGTTACGTGAAAAAACTTCTGGTACTACTGTTGGCGCTTTCTTTTCCCATTGTCGCTTATGCGCAGGAAAAAGGTACGCTCGACCTGTACAATCTCGACGTGAAACCGTTCGATCCGGCGGTCGATCCTGACGGCGCACTGTTCGTGAAAAACTGGAAGGATTCGGTAAAACGTACCGTATTCGGCGCCCTTTCAGAGTGGGATATCCTCACCCCGTGCGATGGTACTTCCGAGCGCCCGAAAACCCGCGGCGCCGTGCTGACAGCTATTAAAAGGCTTACCTACGGCGTTTTAAATCCGGGGAAAACCACCACTCCTGCCGTTTTGAAAGATGAGCAGAAAATCTTCTATTTCGTTTCCGGAAACGGAACCCTGGCCGGAGATAAAAAGTCCACGGAAGTTCGGGAAGGCATCGGGGTGGTCGTTGCTCCCGGCATCAATTTCACTATAAAAAACACGGGTAAAGATCCCCTCGCCATGTATATCATCACAGAGCCTATTCCTGCCGGTTTCAAGCCGAACACAGAAATCGTGGTCAAGGACGAACGAGGCACCAGGTGGTCGAGCAACAACGTTCACTGGAGCCATAACTACAAGAATTTCCTCACCGCAAAGGATGGTCTCGCGGTTATTACCGGCATGGGCCCCGTATGGTATTTACCGGAGACCATCGGACAGCCTCATACTCATGGCGACCCGTCCGAAGAAATCTGGTTCGCCCTCAGCGGCGACACAACTCTCCTTCTCGGCAAGCAATTCTTCCACCTGCCCCCCGGCGCCGGGTACAAGATTCCTCCCACCGGCTTCACCGGTCATGCAAACATCAATGCTTCCGACAAACCCATCAAAATGTTCTGGTTGATGCGCAACGTAAAAACCGATAAAGTAGGATTCAAATACGGGCAGCTCGATCCGAAACCGTACGATCCCAAGACCGAATCCCATATTGACATGTTCATTTCCGGCTATAAAGAGCACATGCAATTTTCCACCCACGGCACCTTGCTGGAGCGTCCCATCTTCACCCATAATGGCGGCGACGCCGCCAGTCCGACCGACCGCGGAAGCGTCCTCAAATACCTCGACCGTTTCACCTATGCCATGCTTGTGGAAGGCGACCGAACAACGCCGACCACTTTGAAGGACACCCAGGAACTCTATTATATCCTGGAAGGAAAGGGCATAGTGACCGGCGGCGGAAAGACGTATAATCTCTTCCCCGGTGCGGCTTTCATGGTTCCGGCGGGCCTTGAATTTGTCATGGAGAATACCACCGGCGCTCCCATGACCATGTTTCTCGCGGCTGAAAAGGTCGACGAGTCCTTTAAACCGGTCAAGGAAATTGTCTGGCGTGATGAGAATGTGGAGAAGTTCCACACCACGAATTCCCACTGGGTTCACAATAACAAGTGGCTTATACAAAAAAAGGAGGGACTCTCCAAAATCGACCTGTTCCTCACAGTCACCCTTCTGCCGGATACATTTGCCCAGCCGCACAGCCATGATCCGGGCACCGAGGAGATATGGGCGCCCATCGACGGCGCGGTTAACTTTATGCTGGGGAAACAGCTCCGGAAAATGGATGTAGGGGAAGCGTACCTCATTCCCCCGGACAGCAAGACTCCGCACGCCAATTTCAACCAGAGCAAGAAACCCGTTAAAATGCTGTATATCGGTCTGTTCAACCAGAAATAGGATAGAGTAAACGCCTTGGCTAAACACAAAACGAAAAAAAACAAAACCCTGGCGAAAACGGAAGCACAGGACAAGTTCAAAATGCCCTATTTCCTTGTTCTGTGCTTCTTTTTCATTTCCGGGATGACCGGCCTCATCTATGAAATCCTGTGGACCCGGATGTTAGTAAAGATCATCGGAAGCGCCCCGTTTGCAGTCAGCATCGTATTGACCGTATTCATGGGCGGGCTTGGTTTGGGGAGTTATCTGGCCAGCCGCTTCATTGACCGTCTGAAAACACCTGGTGAGCTGGTGAGGATTTACGGCATTCTGGAGTTGACTGTCGGCGCGTACGGTCTGGTTTTGCCGGCGCTGCTTTTCCTTTTCAAACCGCTATATGCGCTTCTGTACAACCATCTGTTCGGGCATTTTCTGGTATATAATCTCCTGACGTTTCTGGGCTGTTCGTTCCTCCTCATCCTGCCTGCGACCTGCATGGGGGCTACGCTGCCTATTCTGAGCCGTTTTTATGTGACAAAGCTCTCCAGTATCGGCGCCACTCTGGGGCGCCTTTACAGTATAAACACCATCGGAGCGGCAGCCGGTTCGCTTTTCTGCGGATTCTGGATCATCAATTTCTGGGGTATATGGGGTTCCCTCGCTTTTGCCATACTGTTGAATGCCTTTATCGGGCTTTCCAGCATGTATCTGGGGTCAATCCTGAAAGAGAGTGGGGCATTTCAGGCAGATACGGAAGCCTCCCCTACGGGAAAACCCTTTTATGCCCCGGTTATTGGCGCCGGAGCGCTGGTCATCTTTGCCGTATCAGGCTTCTGTTCCATGGCGTACGAAGTGATTTGGACGAAACTCCTGGGGCTGATTGTCGGCCCAACCACCTATTCTTTCACCGTGGTGCTGGTAACCTTTATCACCGGTCTTGCGCTGGGAAGCGTGCTGTTCGGTTGGCTGGCCGATAAAACGGGAAAGCCCGGCGCTCTTCTGCTCTATACCCAGATCGCAGCGGCGGCAAGCGCTCTCTTTATCAGCCAGATACTGGGAGAGAGCCAGGTATTTTTCGCAAAGCTCATTTATACGTTCAAAGACCATTTCACACAGCTCATGATGGTAAAATCAATTATTCTCTTTTCATGCATGTTTTTACCTACCGTGTTTCTCGGCGCGACATTCCCCCTGGTCGGAAAACTGTATACCCGCTCCATCGGAGCGGTGGGCAGATCGATCGGATTCGCTTATTCCATAAATACTCTGGGCGCCGTTCTCGGTTCATTCTGCGCCGGGTTTATCCTGATACCTCTCCTGGGAAAGGAACTCAGCCTGAGCCTCCTCGCCGTCATGCAGCTCGTTACGGTTCTGGTTGCCGGAAGTATTATATTTTGGAAGACCCGGAGAAAAGCTTCAGCATATGCCCCCCTGATACTCACAGTCCTGGCAGGATGCCTGGCTGCTACGTACTATCCCCACTGGGATAGGAAACTCCTTGCCACGGGGAAATATGAGCGGTTTGATACACCTGTGCTGAACGGGATGGGATGGATGGAGGCGCTGTTCAAAGGCAATAAAATAATTGCCGAGGGATTCAAGGGGGAGATAGCCTATTTCGGAGATGGGATAGGTGGGTTCACCACAGTGATCAAAGACACAGATTTTATCGGGAAAGTCGAGTACAATTTATACAACAGCGGCAAGCCGGACGCTTCAACCCAGCCGGCAGATATGCCTACCCAGACCCTTTTGGCCCATTTTCCGCTTCTCTTCCACCCTGATCCGAAACAGGTTTTGGTACTCGGCCTTGCCAGCGGAATCTCTGCCGGAGAGGTTCTTTACTATCCCGTTGAAAAACTTGATGTTATCGATATCAACCAGCAGGTTGTTGAAGCCAGCAATTTTTTCCGCCCTTGGAATAACAACGTTTTATCAAATCCCAGGACCCAGCTTATCATCCAGGACGGCCGCGCTCACATGGCATTGACAAACCGAACCTACGATGTGGTTATTTCCGAACCTTCAAATCCCTGGATGGCCGGTCTGGCTTCCCTGTTCACCAGCGATTTTTTCGAGATGGTAAAAGAAAGGCTCGAGAGAGACGGAATTTTCGTGCAGTGGATTCATTCTTACCAGATCGACTGGGCGGATTTTGCCTTGATCGGGAGGACATTCCACAAGGTATTTCCCAACAGCATCATGGTCAGCACAGGATTATTCGGCTCGGTGCCGGATTACATGCTGATCGGTTTTAACGGGAACAGGGGGCTGGATATGGATGCGGCGATTAAAAATTTTACTTACAGCCGTAAATCCGGAAACATGGTTCTCACAAATCCCCTGGTATGTTATTCTCTCATTGTTAACGAAGATCTGGGAAAATTGTTCGGCGAGGGCACTGTCAACACCGACAGCCGGCCCCTGCTGGAGTTTTCCGCGCCTAAAGTGATGCATTACAATGATAACACAATCAATGCGCGGATTGCATCGCAGAGTTGGTTGAGTCCGAAAACAGCGAATGTGATCCGGGAGTTCACTACGAACATCGATGCCCAGATCGACCGGGCTGTTTTCAGCCTCTCTTTCAATAGTCCGACCCGCGATATGGTCGACCTTGCAAAAGCCTCTCCCGAACAGAAAGCACGGTATGCTGCAATCTTGTCAGATTTCTGTTCCAAAAACATTGTTCAGGATTTTTCATTCATCAGCGACCCGGAGTTCCAGAAGATATGTATCACGACACAAATCGAAGCGATGAAGAAAAAAATCGATACCCGGCATGAGAAGTATCGCCTCTATTTTCATTTGGCAAATCTGTATCTCCTGCTGAAAAATTCCGAAGAAGCTGAAAACTATTACCGCAAGTCGATTGCGGCAAATCCCCGCTACGACAGGGCATATTTCAACCTTGGAAACGTTATCTCCGAACAGAACCGCCTTGATGAATCAGAAAGCCTGTACCGTGAGGCGATTCGAATCTATCCGTATTATGCCAAGGCATACCACAATTTAGGGAATGTACTGGTCCGCCAGGGAAAGCTGGAAGAAGCGGCGGAGAAATTCCGCCGGTCGCTTGCATTGGATCCCGGGAATGTCCAGTCACACCGGAATCTTGGGTTTGTACTAAAAAAATTAGGCAGGATAGCCGAAGGGGAGAGGCACCTTGAAGAGGCGGCGCGGCTTTCGGAAAATTCACCCGGCGCATCACCGCGATAGTTGAGGCAGAACATGAGGAAATTCAAAAGCACACCCTATAATCTGGCTTACCTGGCTTTCAGGTGGATACAGCCTTTTTTCAATCCGATGGAGTTTTTCCCGGCTTTTCCCCGGTATATCCGGTATTTCCGGGACTGGTTACGGTATTCGAGGATGAATGGGGCGGAATCGATTCGATTCAGCGATACATATCCCTGCATCCATGAACGAACCCCTGCTACCGGTTTCGACAGGCATTACTTTTACCAGGATATTTGGGCGTTTAGGAAGATTGTTGCCTCTGGCGCCGGCGCGCACGTTGATATCGGCTCACGGGTGGATTATGTCGGTTTTCTCACCGCAGTCACCCATGTCACCTTCATCGACATCCGCCCGCTCGAAGCGGCGCTTGAAAACTTCGAGTCGAAAAAGGGGAGCATCCTGGCCATACCCTTTGAGGACAGATCGATACCGTCCCTATCCTGCCTGCATGTGGCCGAGCATATCGGTCTCGGGAGGTACGGAGATCCACTCGACCCCTATGGGACTCAGAAAGCCTGCCGTGAGCTGTCACGGGTTCTCGCGCCCGGCGGAAATCTCTATTTCTCGCTTCCGGTGGGGAAGCCCCGGCTCTGTTTCAACGGGCAGCGTATCCATTCACCGGGACAGATTCTCGAATATTTCAGCGGCCTACGGCTGGTCGAGCTTTCCGGGATAAACGACGATGTGAAGTTCACTCAGAATATCGACAGGTCTGTTCTGGAAAACGCCGATTATGGCTGCGGGCTTTTCCATTTTACAAAAGACTGAATCTAACTGCAATCTCACGCAAAGTTCGCAAAGTTCGCAAAGAAATATTATTAGACAGGATTAACATGATCCACAAGGTTAGCCCGATTAATTCATAAACATGAATTTTCATTCTTATTGGCCGGAAACTATAGCCCCCTAAATCCCCCGAAGGGGGACTTAACAAACTGCAAGGCAATGCATAATTGGTTTTTTTATTAAAGTTACACTTTTACATTTTCATCTTTACCACGAAAAGTCCCCCTTCGGGGGATTTAGGGGGCTGCCTTCCAATATTAATTATAAGAATTTGTTAAAAAAAGAGTTAAGTAAGAGT